>RQCD01000118.1 GCA_008668455.1 Clostridia bacterium | reverse complement strand
GATTTGGCGGTATAGCTCAGTTGGCTAGAGCATACGGTTCATACCCGTAGTGTCATTGGTTCAAATCCAATTACCGCTACCAAGTCGGAACAAGTAACACTTGTTCCGACTTTTTTAGTATGCCCGTCATACTAAAAAAAGCGTAGCAGTTTTATAACCGCTACGCTGCATAAAGCCGAGCTTTTTGACACCCTCTTTTCGTTACTTTGCTTTCCGGAATGCAAATGCCATATTGGTTGTTCCAACGGATGTCCGATAAATTACAACATCCGCGGCATCTCCGTAAATTTCCTTAGTATGAATGGCCTCGCTGCCTCCGGTATAAATCTTATGCTGTGCTTCATCATAAATGGTTACCAAAGCACACGGTTCAATCGACGCATCCGGAACACTGGTCGAATCCCGGTTTACCACCCAATAGCCGTCCTGCTTACGGTCTACTGTCGTTCGCACCAGACGGTGATTGGCATTTAACTGTGTATCCCAAACCCAGCTTTGAGAATTCAGGGCGCCGTTTCCGCCGATCCGGTAGAGAATTTCCTCCACTTTGACTTTAGTTCCATGTGCAGACACAAGCACCAGATCTCCTTTTTTCAGCTGATACGACTGAATCGTGGAATTTTAATGAAATTCCATAATCTTCGCATCTTCTCCGCCTGTATAGAATTTCCCGGTTTCCACCGTTTCGTCCTTGTCATTCACCTTTTCTCCGGCGCTGGTGGAATCCGCAAGAATTGACGGCGCAAACGATCTTCGGATTTTATTTCAGATTATCGTTCTCTTAAGCGTTCCGATCTTTACGGTAACCGCACTTCTGACCTTTAACGGTCAGCTGGGACAGTTTTTTTGGCCGTATCTCCTGATTCAGGATAAGAGTAAAACTGTTTTAGGGGTACAGATCTTTAAGCTGAAATCATCCGACTACACCATGGACTATCAGATGATTGCCCTGCTTTTCTCCCTGATTCCGCAGCTTGTGATCTTCGCCATTTTTCAAAAGCAGATTATCGGCGGCTTGAATTTGGGCGGTGTGAAAGGCTAAAAAGAACACACAGACGTTTAGCAAGATGCGTCTGTGTGTTCTTTTATCTTCCTGCATACTGCGCCGGTGTCACTGTCTCAACTTGTTTAAATATTTTACAAAAATAGCTGCAATCCGAAAATCCGACCCGCTCTGCAATTTCATAAACGCTCAGATCACTGTATCGGAGCATTTTTTTTGCGTTCTGAATCCGCACATAGGAGACATATTCCATTGGACGCATGCCGGTATAATCGTGAAAAATCTTGCAGAAGTATTCCTTGGAAACACCGCACGCCTCTGCTAATTCCGCCAGAGAAAGCGTCTCTCCATAGCGTTTTTCAATCAGCTCAAAGGCGCGGCTCAAGCGGTTTTTCAGGCGCGGACCGCTCGGTACGGTCAGCTCCTCCCGGCAGCGCAGCAGGAGCGCATATAAAAGAACGCTGCTTTCCCTCTGCCATGCGCCCGATTGGAAAAGGCTGCAAATTTTCCGGATTTGTGCCGGAAAATCAAAGCTGCACTCCTCCCAGATCGCCGCCTCCGACCGGATCATCCGCTCTGCCGCATAGCCGCCAAAGGTGATCCAATAGGTGACCCATTGCTCTTTTTCCGGCTGATAGGCATGCGGCGTAAAGGGCGGAAAATATAAAAGTCCCCCCGGAGAAAGCCGGATCGGCTTTCCTGCCATCTCTCCAATGCCTGCCCCCTCCGCAGTATATAGCAGCTGCGCATCCTTTAGACCATTCTCCCGGCTGCTGATATGCTCCGCACCATACCCCACCGAGCTGATATAAAACGGCAGAGAAAGCTCCTGCTGCGTCAAAACCGGAAAGCAAAAATTATTCATCCCTATCCCACCTTAATATTGTTATATATTTATTAATATTCTTTGATTGCAGAATGCTTTTCCCTGTGATACAATATTAATATCATTATAATATGGTTTTTTAAGATTGTCAAGAAAATCAAATCGGAAAGGATGAATTTTATGCGTGTTTATGAGAGCAAAAGCTTCATAGGGGAAAACCGCGAGCCGCAGCGCAGCTACTACATTCCCTACGAATCGATGGAAAAAGCGCTTGCCGGAGACCGGTTTTCCTCGGCATATTACCGTCTTTTAAACGGAACATGGCGGTTTGCCTATTTTGACCGGGAGATTGACGTTCCAAAGGAAATCCGGCACTGGGATTTAATCGACGTTCCGTCTAACTGGCAGATGCGCGGTTACGATCAGCCGGAATATCAGAATATCAACTATCCGTACCCGGTTGATCCTCCGTTTGTGCCGGACGACAACCCCTGCGGTATTTACGAACGTGAATTTGAATTAGAGGAAGATTGGTGCGAGAAAGAAACCTATGTGGTATTCGAGGGAGTCGGCTCCTGCATGTTCCTGTTTGTAAACGGAAGCTATGCCGGCAGCACAGCCGGCTCTCATTTGCAGGCAGAATTTAATCTGACAAAGTATGTGCATCCCGGTAAAAACACTATCACTGCAAAGGTCTTAAAATGGTGTGCCGGCAGCTATTTGGAGGATCAGGATTTTTACCGTCTCTCCGGCATTTTCCGGGATGTATATTTGCTCTCACGTGAAATCGGACACATCCGGGATATTGAGATCAAGGCAGATACAAAGACGATTACTGTAAACCAGCCGGACTATGAAATATTTGACGCAGACGGAAATCCTGCCGATTTATCGCATCCGATTCTCTGGAAT
>RQCD01000143.1 GCA_008668455.1 Clostridia bacterium | reverse complement strand
CCGGAAAAAAGCAATATTACATTAGATCAGACAATTCCGGTCACTGAAAAAAAATATCTTGCTGTAACCGGTGATACAGGAAAAATCAATCAGCTCTCCTGTGCCTTTTACTTAAAGAATCTACATGATGTGACGCTGGATTTTGGCGGAGCAATCATCACAATGCACGGAAAAATTCAGCCGTTTATCATAGACAATTGCAGCAATATCACCATCAAAAATGTAACGGTAGAATACGACCGTTCCCTCTATACCGAGCTTGATATCATCAGCCGCAGCGGCAGAGAAATCCGGGCGCATGCAAAAGAGAAATTTCCATGCCGCGCAGAAAACGGATACTTTATTCCCTATTCTAAAACCTGGGAAAACACATCTATTCATACTGACGGAACAATTTTTATTCAGGCATTTGAAAAGGATACCCGTGAGGGAGCAGGCTTGGCCGTAGTCTATCTCGGAGAGGAAATTGTAGAGCAAGAAACACCCCCCGTGTCTGATATTTTGCATGTGCGCGTCCGCCAAGAGGGAGAGGATTTCATTTTTTGCGGAGATTTTCCGGAGCATTGGAATGAAAATCACACCATTGTGATCGGGCACGAACATCGCAGCTTATCCAGTGTCGCTATGTTTCATTCGGAAAATATAGAGATTCAAAATTATCGGATCTTAAACGGCGGCGGTATGGGATTTCTCGCCTTATACACAAAAAATATCACGCTGCGAAATGCGCGCCTTACTTATGATCAGCTTTCACACGGTATCATCACAAATGCTGCAGACGGTGTTCATTTTGTTTCCTGCAAGGGAAAGATCAGCATTTCGGACAGTACTTTTGAGGGAACAATTGATGACGCTTTAAATATCCATTCCAACTTTTATCAAGTGGAGCGCACAGAGGGTAACACAGTATATGCAATCCGTGCAAAGCAAAGCCATATCTTCCCGGCAGATTCTGATATTTTCGGAATTGGAGATGAAATTGCCATCTTTCACGGAACGTCTATGGAGGAGCATGGACACTATCACATCACCGACCGAATAATTTCTGATAGGTGGCATATAGAGCTTACCTTAGATCGCGCCGGAGCATTCGTTCCCGGCGACCTAATCGAAAATCTTTCCACCAACGCAGAAATTGAAATCCGCAACACACGCTTTGGAAAGGCAAATTCACACCTGCGCCTGCAATCAAGAGAAAAGGTTGTTGTTGATCAGTGTCAGTTATCCCTCCCCATTCTTTTAACCGGAGACGCAGACTATTGGTTTGAATCAGATCCGATCCGTGATCTGACGATAAAAAATTGTCAGTTCTTTGGCGAGCGGGCAAATATCCGTGTTATTCCGGAGGGCTTTACACCGACACCAAACGCACCCTATTACCATACCGGTATCAAAATTCTGAACAACTGTTTTGAAAGCAGAATTCCACTGGAATTGCATGACCGTGGGGATGTTCTTTTTGTGAATAATATTCTTTAGCAGGATGGGGGTGTAAAAAAAGAGTGCAGAACGGTCTGTGCCTGTTTTGACATCCCCTATTTTAATGTGCCGATCAGCTCCCCGGACAGAAAACGTTTATTTTCCGATTTCCGCAAAAGAAAATAGCGTTCCATACCGGCATACACTTCTTCGCTCATCACCGACAAAAGCTTTGACGCCTCTTGTTCCGCTGCTTTTTCCGACAACTTTAGAACTTCATTTAAAAAACGTTTTACCACGCGTTTTCTCTCATAAATTCTGCCGCCTAACTTTTTTCCCTCCTCTGTCAAGCCGATCGCGCCATACGGTTCATGTTGTACATACCCATCCTTTTTGAGCGCGTTTACCGCCCGGTAAACACTTGGCTTGGAAAGAGAGAGCGTCCGGGCAAGATCGGTCAGACGCACATATTCAGTCAGACTGGTCATACGGTAGATTGCCTCTAAATGATCGTTTTGTACTGCTGATAAGCTTTTCACATTCATTCCTCCTAACAAAAAGGAGGTTCAAAGCATCACAAAAAATGCTTTGAACCCCCATTGGTTCAAAAATCTTTATTCGTCAATCACAATGAAATCATCATCCGGCTCGCTGTCGATTTCCGGTTCATCATCCACCGCCGGTTCTTCTGTCGGCTCGGGTGTTGCCTTTTTGGTCGGCTTCGGAGTTTCCTCCTCTGCCGGCTTTGCCGTCTTTTCCGGTGTTTCGGTCTTGGCAGGTTTTTTCGTTGCCGCCGGCTCTTCTGTATCCTGCGGCGATTGTGTTTTCGATGGCTTTGCGGTTGCCTTTTTGGTCGGCTCACTTGTCTCCTCTGTTTTTTCTGCTTTTTTTACTGCCTTTGGATTAACGGCTTTTCGGGTAATTTCCACCTTATTGGTGATTCCGGACGCATCATAGCCAAATTCAGTTTCAATCAGCGTCTTTGCCTCATCTAAATCACAGACAAAATACCAAGCCTTTTCATGCTTATCTGCGCCCGGCAGCTGGAAGGTTTGGATATTCTGCGGATCAAGCTTTAGAAGATGGGTTGCATAGCGCGCCACTTCACCGCCAGAGAAATTCGTTTTAATCTCCTTTTTGATTTCGGAAAAAATGTCACCGGCTTTAATAATCAAAGCCATATTGACCTTTTGATCGATCAGCGCCTTGACAAATTCCTGCTGACGTCCTACACGGCTGATGTCACTGCCGTCAACCGTTCCCTTATTGCTCTTACGGTAGCGCAGGAATTGCTGCACCTGATTACCGGATAGCTCCTGTACCCCCGGCTTTAGGTGGATGTGCAGATCCTGTGCCGGATCGTCATAGTTCATACCCTGACCGTTTCCCTCAATATCCGGAACATCAAAGGTGACCGGTCCTAAAATATCCATGATGTGGTCAATCGCGTCAAAACTGAATTCCACATAATAATGAATCGGAATGGAGGTAATCGCGGTCACCGCTTCTATTGTTCCAAGCGGTCCTACAATATCACCCTTGCCGTTGCTAAGCGCATGAATTTCGGTCAGTTTCCGGTATTTCTTTTTATTGGTAACATAAAATTTTGTATCACGCGGCAGAGATAATAGCTTTACCGACTCGGTGTCAAAATCATAGGATGCAAGCATTACGGCATCTGTCCGCAATCCCTCTTTATCCACACCCATCAAGAGCACATTCATTTTTCCAGTCGAGGTATCAACCGGCAGTAGCGCATTATCTCCGCCAAATTGAAATCCCAAACCGATAAAGATGACTGCCACAGCAATCACCAGCACTGCAGCAATCTTTTTCCACGCCTTTCCCTTTTTCTTCGGTTTCTTTCCTTTTTTTACGTTTGCATTAATCGGGATCACCTTGTCGGATGACCTTTTTTTCGATCTTGCTCGTTTCATATAATCTCCTTTTTATTCCTTTTCCGGTGCCTGGGTCGGCTTTGCAGTCGGACGTGCCGGACGAGGTGTTTTCTCTGGTTCTTCCGTCTTTGCCGGAGCGTCAGTCGGCTTCGGAGTCGGTACTTTGGCTGGCTCGGCGGTTTTTTCCGGCGCATTGGTCGGTGTTTGCGTTGCCTTATGGCTTGCTGCCGGTGTTGCGCTATGGCTCGGCTTAACAGTTTCCCTTGTATTATGCGTTTTTTCCGGTGTATTGCTTGGCTTGGCTGTTTTCGACGGCGTTTTTGTCTTTTCCGGATGACTGGTCGCTTTCGCTGTCGCCTTGGTCTTTGTCTCCTCACCCTTTGTTCCCGGAGGTCCGTTTGTCGCTTTTTCCGCGTCATAACCAAACTCATCCTGCACCAAGGTTCTGACCTCCGGCATATCGGCAATCCAATAAGACGCGTCATACTCTGCGCCGCCAAATTCACCCGGTAGCTGATACATTGTTACATTTTCTGCCTTTAAATCCAT
Organism: Clostridia bacterium; assembly: GCA_008668455.1. GTDB lineage: Bacteria > Bacillota > Clostridia > UBA1381 > UBA1381 > RQCD01. The sequence goes on along the minus strand of RQCD01000143.1, from coordinate 2,021 downwards.
CAGATTTGCGCCGTATTTTGTCATATCCAAAAGGGTGAAATTTGTATTGATTTCATCCTTTAAAACAGTGAACAGATCAGGAAGCTTAGTGATAATACTACTGTTTAGCTTTTGCTCCGCAACAGCCTTTAGAAATTCCTGCTGCATCTGGACGCGGGCAATATCGCCCTCCGGATAACGGCGAAAACGTACTAATTGTTCTGCCTTATCACCGTCTAAATGCTGCTGTCCTTCTTTTAAGTGAATGTACAAATCCTGCACAGGATCCTCATAATTCATATCACGCGGTACATAAAAATCAATTCCGCCCAAAGCGTCAATTGCCTTTTTAAATGCATCAAAGCTAAATTCCACATAATAATTAATCGGGATTGCCGTTAAGCGTGTAACGGCTTCAATCGACCCCTGCGGACCTTTAATTTTTCCGCTTTTCGTGATTGCATGAGCGGCATTAATTTTCTGATACCTGCTCCCGACATACATTCTCGTATCGCGCGGAATGGATAACAGCTTGACCCTTGCCGCATCCAAATCGTAGCTTGCAACGATCATAGTATCGGTTCTGAGTCCATCCTTATCTACACCCAGAATCAGAATGTTAATTTTTCCGGTCGATTTATCCACCGGCTCAACCTGTTCCTCGGTGATTTCCTCATTATCCGCAGAGCTGTCCTGAAAAAAACCGCTCATTCCCATCACAACCACAAAGGTTAACAGCAGTGTTGTAAGGCTTGCCGCTAAAATCAAAAGCTTTTGTCTGTGCTTTTTCTTTTTCTGCGTCTGCTTTTGTTTCAGTTTTGCCTCCAATGTGACCCGGTGTTCTTCCTCCGGTTTTGGCACATTCTCCATTTCTGAAGCCTCTGTCTCCTGTTCTTCTGGTTGTTCCGACTCTGTCGCATGCGGTATTTCAAAGCTTGCAGTTTCCTGTCCTTGGTCAAGTCCCTTCAAATCAAGGTTTTTCGTTTTCTCTAAATCCTCTGCAGCCGTTTCTTTCCGATCCGTCTGAATCTCTGCTTCAGCCATTTTTTTCCGAAACACAGATTTTTTTGGTCTTGCTCTTTTCAAATTTTTTCCCTCATTCCGATATTCAAAAGCATTTCTTATATTTCGACAATAACATGCATATTATACCACTATTCCGATTCTCCGTCAAGAAATTTTGAGAAAATTCATGATTTAGACACAAAACACCGGAGTAAAGAAAGCTTACTCCGGCTCTTTGTTATTCCTCCACAAAAATAGATTCAATAATCTGCGGTTCAATCGGTTCATCAGAAAAATTGGTCGGAGCTTCTGCAATGCGGTCAACCACATCTAATCCCTCCGTAATTTTACCAAATGCAGCATACTGCCCGTCTAAATGCGGTGCATCCTGGTGCATAATAAAGAACTGACTTGATGCACTGTTTGGAAAAGAGGTTCTTGCCATGGACAACACTCCCCGGGTATGCTTTAACGGATTCGGAATACCGTTTGCATCAAATTCTCCCTTAATTGCAGCTGCTTCTTTATGCTGTCCGTTTTCATCATAACCGCCGCCCTGGATCATGAATCCGGCAATCACCCGGTGGAAAATCAGACCGGAGAAAAAATTATCCTCACAAAGCTTTAAAAAGTTTTCTACAGTAATCGGTGCGATTTCCGGATAAAGCTCCCCTTTCATCACGCCGCCGTCTCTCATTGTAATGGTAATATTCATATTATGTTCCTTTCTGCAATTAGTTCTGAATCGTAATAGATTTGATCACCTGCGGATTAACCGGAATATCATTGGTAGCAGTTTCAGTTTCAGCAATTTCGTCAATAATATCCAGTCCCTCGGTAATTTTCCCGAATGCTGCGTATTCTCCGTCCAAATGCGGAGCGTCTGCATGCATAATAAAGAACTGACTTGACGCACTGTCCGGGTCGTTGGTTCTTGCCATGGAGATGACGCCGCGTGTGTGCTTCAACTCATTGGTAAAGCCGTTTGACGTGAATTCACCCTTGATCGCATCTGCCGGCTTTTCCTTCATTTTCTG
>RQCD01000206.1 GCA_008668455.1 Clostridia bacterium | reverse complement strand
GGATTAAAGAGTTTCGGAAAAAACAAAATGTCCCACAGGAGGAATTGGCAGCGGCTCTGTCGGTAACGCGGCAGACCATAATTTCGCTTGAAAACGGACGTTATAACGCTTCTCTGCAATTGGCGCATAAAATTGCAGTATTTTTTCACAAAACAATTGAGGATGTATTTTTATTTGAGGAGGAATTATGATGAAATTTGAAAATAAAATCAAACTGCGCTTTTGGTTTGCGGTTGGCTATTTCGTGATTGGTATGGGATTGGTTTTATCCGGAGCATTTCGTATTCTGGAAAACGATACGGCATTCAGCTTGGGTATTATGCTTGTAATCGGCGGTGCATACCGGTTCAGTCAGTATTTCAGACTTTTGAAGAATCCGGAAAGACTGCGCGGACAGGAAATTAAGGAAACCGATGAAAGAAATGTACAGCTGGCAGTCCGGGCAGGAAATTTGACGTTCCGGCTGGGAGTTCTTCTGCTTGCTGTTTCGATGCTGGTTTCGTATTTTGCCGGACAGCAGGCGGCAGTCCAGACGCTTTCTTCTGTTTTATGCTGCTCGCTTTTGATCTATTATATTGCATATATCGTTTTTTCTAAAAAATCATAAAACGGACAGGTTTTCTGGAACTCTCTAAAATGATGGCATAAAAAGCAGTTTTCGTTTGTTTAATTGCTGATTTTTCTTGGAATGGTGCTTGAAAAGCATTTCTTTCTATGGTATAATGATAAATAAGAAACATTTTTATGGAAGAATGAAAAGGGAGGACGCCTTGATGGGTTGCTATATTTTTTCCGGACATTTTGGAAGCGGGAAAACCGAGGTTGCACTGAACTTTGCAATCCGGCTGCGGCAGCAGGGAAAAAAGGTGAACATTGTAGATCTGGACATTGTGAACCCGTATTTTCGGACAGCAGACGCGCGCGGCGTTCTGTCGGATACCGGGATCAATCTGATCGCGTCTCCTTTCGCCAATTCCAATGTGGATTTGCCGACCGTTCCGGCAGATCTGACCAGAGTATTCTGTGAAACCGACACCGACACCGTGTTTGATGTCGGCGGAGATGAGGACGGCGCGTATGCCTTGGGTCAGTATAACCGCTTTTTTCTTCAGAATCCATATGAGATGTTTTTTGTTGCAAACACAAAACGTCCGATGACGCCCTCGGCAGAGGAACTGATTGAGATGGCAGGGGTGATCTCAGCTGCGTCCCGGCTGAGATTCTCCGGTATTATCAACAATACGAATTTAGGAGCATGGACAGATGAGGACACCTTAATGTCGGACTATGAGGAGCTTTTGGAAATGTCAAGGCGAACAGGAATTCCAATTCGGTATCACAGCGGACTTCCGAAGGCGCTTTCCGGACTCCCCAAAGAGGAACAACCCCTGGCTCTCCCAATGCAGATTTTTATTAAAATGCCGTGGCAGACAGAGGACAACATTATATAAGAAAGGATTTTTGCTATGAACAAGGTAACATTTCGAGAGGACAGATGCAAGGGCTGTGAGCTTTGTGTGCAGGCCTGTCCGAAAAAGATCATTCATATTGCTGAGAATCGCTTAAATGCAAAGGGCTTCAAGCCTGCGGAGATTACCGATCAGGAGCAGTGTATCGGCTGTGCGTTTTGTGTAACGATGTGTCCGGATCTGGTTATTGAGGTAGAAAAGGATGTCTGAATTTTAGATAGAAAGGAAAAGAAGAACAGTGAGTGAAAAGGTTTTAATGAAGGGAAATGAAGCGATTGCAGAAGCGGCAATTCGCTCCGGATGCCGTCATTTCTTCGGTTATCCGATCACACCGCAGACGGAATTGTCAGCATATATGGCAAAGAAAATGCCGAAGATCGGCGGCGTGTTTTTGCAGGCAGAAAGTGAGGTTGCGGCAATTAACATGGTTTACGGCGCAGCAGGTGCAGGCGCAAGAGCCATGACAAGCTCCTCCAGCCCCGGAATCAGCTTAAAATCAGAGGGTATTTCCTATTTTGCCTGAGAAGATCTTCCGTGCGTCATTATTGATATTGTCCGCGGCGGTCCTGGTCTGGGCGGAATCCAGCCGGCACAGTCGGACTATTTCCAGGCAACCAAGGGCGGAGGTCACGGCGACTATCATTTGATTGTTTTAGCGCCGAATTCTGTGCAGGAAATTGTTTCGCTGACCGCAGACGCATTCAATTTAGCAGATGAATACCGGATGCCGGTTATGATTTTAGGAGACGGTACTCTGGGTCAGATGATGGAGCCGGTTGATTTTGACAGTGTTCCTGCTCCGGTGGAAAGCAATAAGGACTGGGCAACCACCGGTACCGGCTTAAAGAGAGAACATAATATTATCAATTCCCTGTACTTAGTGCCGGAGGGCTTAGAGGCAAAGATCCGCGAACGGCAAAAAAGATATGATATTATCACAGAACATGAGGTGCGGTATGAAGCGCACGATCTGGAGGATGCAGAGATTGTATTAACCGCATACGGAACAACCAGCCGCGTGGCAGAAAGCGCGGTCAAGGAGCTGCGCCAGGAGGGGATCAAGGTAGGAATGATCCGTCCGATCACCCTTTGGCCGTTCCCGACGGAAATTTTTGCGAAGGCTGCAAAAACGGCAAAGGCATTCCTTTCAGTAGAAATGAGTATGGGTCAGATGGTGGAGGATGTGCGCCTGGCGGTCAACGGTGCAGCGCCGGTATACTTCTACGGAAGAACCGGCGGTATCATTCCGACCCCCGCTGAAATTGTTGCAGAAGTGAAAAAAATTGCAGGAGGAAACAGATCATGACAAAAGTATTTACAAAACCGCATGCCCTGACCGACGCACCTTTTCATTACTGTCCCGGCTGTACACACGGAATCTGTCACCGCTTGGTCGCAGAGGTGCTGGATGAGCTGAAAATTGAGGGTGATACTATCGGTGTTGCGCCAGTTGGATGCGCAGTTATGGCATATGATTATTTTAATTGCGACATGCAGGAGGCGGCACACGGCAGAGCGCCTGCTGTTGCAACCGGAATCAAAAGAGTGCATCCGGATAAGCTTGTATTCACCTATCAGGGCGACGGAGACTTAGCGGCAATCGGAACAGCAGAAACGGTTCATGCAGCAACCCGCGGCGAAAATATCACGGTGATCTTTTTGAATAACACCATCTACGGCATGACCGGCGGACAAATGGCGCCGACCACGCTTCCGGGTCAGGTGACGCAGACCTCGCCTTACGGACGCGATCCGAAAACGCAGGGAAATCCGATCCGTATGTCCGAAATGCTTGCGACCTTAGACGGTCCGAGCTATATTGCGCGTGTTGCTTTGGATACCGTTCCAAATATCAAAAAGGCGCGTGCAGCAATTAAAAAGGCATTCCAGAACCAGATTGACGGCAAGGGCTTCTCCCTGGTTGAGGTGCTGTCCACCTGCCCGACAAACTGGGGTCTTTCTCCGGAAGAAGCAATCAAACGTCTCCAAAGGGATATGATTCCATATTATCCGCTGGGCGTTTATAAAGATGTGGAATAGGGGGATACGGAAATGACAACAAAAATTATTATTACCGGTTTTGGCGGACAGGGAATCCTGTTTGCCGGAAAAATTCTCGCCTATGCGGCGCTTTTAAAAGGAAAGGAGCTTTCCTGGCTTCCGTCCTACGGACCGGAAATGCGCGGCGGAACAGCAAACTGTCATGTCATTATTTCGGATGAACCGGTTGGTTCGCCGATCATTCAGAATCCGAATGTGTTAATCAGCATGAATAAGCCATCTCTGGAAAAGTTTGAGCAGAGTGTGGAAAAGGGCGGATATATCATTATCGACAGTACTCTGATCGACCGGAAGGTTTCCCGGGAGGATGTAACGGCAGTCTATGCCGAGGCAACCAAAATTGCAACAGACGAGGGTGCGCATACCTTAGCCAATATGGTGATGCTCGGTGCGCTTTTGAAAGCAACCGGACTTTTTACGGTGGATGAGGTTCGCAAGGCAGTAGAAAAAATCACACCCCCAAAGAAACAGCATTTGGTAGAAATCAATATGAAAATGATTGAAAAGGGCTATCAGCTGGCATAATAAGAATGAAACTGTCTGCAAAGCAGACTGAGGGATTGTTCGCATTCAGACTGCAAACAATGATAAAAGAAAGAAGGAGGGATTTTAGATGGCTGCGGCTAAGAAAAAGGAATTTACCTATAAAGGAAAGCCGGTATACCGGAAGGGCAATACCATTTACTATGGTGACTTGAATGAGAATCTGATCTTAGTGCTGGAAATTGAGAAAAGCGAAAAGGTTGGAAATTTTGATATTTCAAAGAAAGTAAAATTCCATATCCGGGATAACACCGGAGAGGTTCCGGGTGTCGGTGTGGATTACCGAACCGGAGAGAGAAACGATCTTTACTCTGCATTCGACATGGGTGCATGGTGGTTGAAAGATGCGTTAGAGGCATAAAAAGCGAAGGGAATGTAAAAAAGTACAGATCGTTCAAGGGCTTAAATGCCTAAAAAACAGAATATTTCGGCTGAAATCCGCAGTTTTGCGGATTTCTTATGATTACTGCCCTTGAACTACGCTCTAAACGCGCCACTCGGAGTACGCCAGTACGCCGTCGGGCGCGTTTGGAGCGTTCTGCACTCTTTTTTTTACATCCCCTTTTTTGATGTTTAAAATCGGGCAGAAAAAATGCCGGCGTTCGGCCGAACCGGATTCCGACCTCACTTCCGGCATTTTCCCTGAGTAAATGTGATATAAGCCACTGAAAGCCTTAACGAGGGAAACTTATAAACCTACAGTTAAAACTCCCAAGTCGCTTACGAATTGATTTGCACGCGCAAGCCGTGAAAAAGAATATTCGCCAATCCAGTGCGTGTCCGAGCCAATGCTCATACGGACTCCGCTTTTCTGCACTTTTTTCTGCTTTTCCGGATTGGTTAAAAAATCGTAATAGTAGATGTAATTTCCGGAGGTGTTTAATTCCCAAAAAAGATTCTCTTCCCGCATAATCTGAAGTATATCTGCACCATAGCGCTCTTGCAGACAAAAAATATCTGTATGCGCCAAGCCTCTCGGACAGCGGAATTGTCTTTGCCATTCTATAAACTCATAAAAATCCATTCCCTTAGGATGATCGAGCGATTCAAACAGGCAATAATCCAGATCCTCAGAGGACGAAGTTAAAAAATCATTTGGTGCAGGACGCGTGCCGATTTCCAAACCGCACAATACCCGGATCTGATCCTGGTATTTCCTTTGCAGCGCGCGGATTTCGCGCACATAGGTATAAAGGCTTGTGCCGATGGAAAACTGATGATCCGTAATTCCAAGCACGGAAACTCCGTGTTCAATTGCATTCCGGATCACCTCATCGGGGGTGCTGCTGCCGTCATAGCTATATGCTGTGTGATGATGTAAATCAACAATCTGCATCCCAAATCCCCCCCTGTCATTTGTATTATAACACATTTTTTTTATAATATCAATCAAAATCTTGAATTTTTTTTTAAAATGCGCTATACTAATATCAGGAAACGTAATTTTTTATCAGAAAGGATCAGGAAAATATGAAAATTTTAGTAACAGGCGGCGCTGGTTATATCGGCAGCCATACAACGATTGAATTGCTGAATGCAGGTTATGAGGTTGTTATTTTGGATAACCTGTATAATGCGAACGAAAAGGTTTTGGACGTAATTTATGAGGTTACCGGAAAAAAGCCGGTCTTTTATAAGGTGGACCTTTTAGACTATGATGCAGTCAATCAGTGCTTTGAGGAAAACAAATTTGACGCAGTGATTCATTTTGCCGGCTTAAAGGCTGTAGGAGAATCCTGCCAGATTCCGATTCGCTATTATCATAATAATATTACCGGAACGCTGAATTTGGTGGATATTATGGAAAAGCATAACGTGTTTAACCTGGTATTTTCCTCCTCCGCAACGGTTTACGGCATGCCGAAAACCGTTCCGATTACAGAGGATTTTCCGCTTTCTACAACCAATCCGTATGGCTCTACCAAGCTGATGATCGAAAATATTTTAACCGATGTCTTTAAAGCAAATGAAAAATGGTCTGTTACCCTGCTCCGCTACTTTAACCCAATCGGTGCGCATAAGAGCGGAAAGCTTGGAGAAGATCCGAAAGGAATCCCGAATAATCTTCTGCCGTATGTGGCACAGGTTGCAGTCGGTAAGTTAGAATATATTCATGTGTTCGGAAACGACTATCCGACGGTGGACGGAACAGGCGTCCGGGATTATATCCATGTGGTAGATTTGGCATTGGGACACTTAAAAGCATTAGAGCATATGACCAATCTTCCGGGTGTACATATCTTTAATCTGGGAACCGGAAACGGATATTCTGTTTTACAGGTGATTGCAGCATTTGAAAAGGCATGCGGCAAAAAGCTTCCGTATAAGATCGAAGCGCGCCGTCCGGGAGATATCGCGGAATGCTATGCAAACGCAGAGAAAGCGAAAAAGGAATTGGACTGGGTGGCAACACGCGGTATTGATGAAATGTGTGAGGATAGCTGGCGCTGGCAGAGCACGCATCCCAACGGCTTTGCAGAGTAATAGCGTTTTTCCCAAAAAGAGGGATTGCAATTTCAGAAAATCTGTGGTACAATAATAAAAGAATATTGGGGTGTAATTCCCTCACAGAGGAGGAAAATTGGCATGGACATTACAAAGAGCATCAAGTATATCGGCGTAAATGATAACGAAATTGACCTGTTTGAGGGTCAGTATACCGTGGAAAACGGTATGGCATACAATTCCTATGCGATTCTGGATGAAAAGATTGCAGTGCTGGATACAGTAGACGCATATTTTTCAGAGGAATGGATGGGGAATGTAAAAACAGTTTTAAACGGAAAAGCTCCGGACTATCTGATTGTACAGCATATGGAGCCGGATCATTCTGCGAATATAGTGACCTTTATGCATGCATATCCGGAAACCACGATTGTTTCCAGTGCAAAGGCATTTGTGATGATGAAGCAGTTTTTTGGAGAGGATTTCCCGGAACGGCGGATAACGGTCGGAGAGGGAGATGAGCTGAGCTTAGGAACGCATACGCTCGTCTTTGTCATGGCGCCGATGGTGCATTGGCCGGAGGTGTTTGTCACTTATGACAAAACGGAAAAGGTTCTTTTCTCGGCTGACGCGTTCGGAAAATTCGGCGCTTTGGATGCGGATGAGGACTGGGCATGCGAGGCACGGAGATATTATTTCGGCATTGTCGGAAAATATGGAGCACAGGTTCAGACGCTTTTGAAAAAGGCTGCGGCATTGGATATTCAGACCATCTGTCCGCTGCACGGACCGGTGCTTTCGGAAAATTTAGACTATTTCTTAAGCCTTTACGATACCTGGTCGGCATATCGCCCGGAAAACGAGGGTGTTATGATTGCGTATGCGTCCGTTTATGGAAACACAAAAAAGGCGGCAGAACTCTTGGCAGAGGAACTGCGGAAAAACGGATGTTCAAAGGTGGTTATTTCGGATCTTGCCCGGAGTGACATGGCAGAAAATGTGGAGGACGCATTCCGCTACAGTAAGCTTGTGTTAGCGTCTCCGACCTATAATGCAGATGTGTTCCCGTTTATGCGTGAATTTCTTTTGAATCTGACCGAGCGGAACTATCAGAACCGTACCGTCGGTTTTATTGAAAACGGCTCATGGGCAGCAGCTGCGGAACGTGTAATGAAGAAAATGCTGGAAAACAGCAAGAATCTGACCTATCTTGAAACGTCGGCACATTTAAAATCCGCACTGAATGAGGAAAGTACCGAGCAAATCAAGAAGATGGCAAGGGAGCTTTGCGAGAGTAAGAATCTCTAAGCCAAACGCAAACAGAAAGGAATGAGCCCTGTTTTATACAGGTTTCATTCCTTTTTTAGAGCTGCTCCCATTGACAATTCTATTTGTCATAGCGTTTTTGTACACCGGCATGATCAATCAGGTAGTTTTCATGATAGATCAGCTCGCTGACGGTGCAGGGAGTAAAATCCTTTGTCAGCGTTTCCAAAAGCTTGGGCAGAGCGTCCTTGGTACATTCTGTTCCGTTGTGCATGAGAATAATTTCTCCCGGTCTGACCTTTTGGTCAAGCCGGTTTAATATTTCCTCCGGCGATTTTGCTTTATAATCTAAGCTGTCGAGTGACCACTGAATATATTGCCGCCCGGATTCGTCACATGCAGACACCACGGTATTATTATATTCGCCATATGCCGCGCGGAATAAATACGGCTTTTTCCCGGTCAGATTTTCAAGAACGGTATCGCATTTTTGCATATCCTCTAAAATTTCCTCCCGGCTCATTTTAGAATAATGTGCATGCCGGTAGGAGTGATTTCCAAGCTCATGCCCGGCGGCATCTATTTTTTTTACCGCATCCGGATATTTTTCCGCCCAATCTCCCACGGCAAAAAAAGTCGCTTTTACATGATAATCAGAAAGAGTTTTTAAAATACTGTCAATATCGCTGTCGTTCCAGGCACAGTTAAAGGTCAGAGCGACTTTGTTGTCCTCCCGCTCCACAGAATAGATCGGAATTTCCCGATCTCCCACCCGGAATACCGACTGTGAGGAATTTTTCATACAGCTAATCACGACAACGGTTAATAGAAATAAAATCCCCCAGAAAATTGTACGTCCGCGAAGAATATAAAAATGCATCCAATCACCTCTCATTCTATCTCTATGCGGTTTTTTGAGAAAAAAGAAGAAAAGAAATTTGACAAACCATCCGAAATTTAGTATAATAGAAGCATACGAACGCAGAAAGGAAGAAGGACGGATATGGCGAAGAAAAAAGAGTCTTACGATAACGACAGCTTGGTTCTTTTAAAGGATGAGGAACGTGTGCGGAAACGCCCTGCCGTTATTTTTGGGTCGGACGGATTGGAGGGCTGCTGCCACTCCTTTTTTGAAATTCTGTCGAACTCCATTGATGAAGCGAGAGAGGGGTTCGGAAATGTCATTGAAGTAACGCGGTTTTTAGATCAATCCTTAGAGGTTTTGGATCACGGGCGCGGCATCCCCTTGGATTTTAACCAAAAGGAAGGACGCTATAACTGGGAATTGGTTTACTGCGAACTTTATGCCGGCGGAAAGTACGAAAATAACGATGGCGGTATGTATGAGTATAGCCTCGGGCTAAACGGTCTCGGCGCATGTGCAACGCAGTATAGCTCGGAATATATGGACGTAGAGGTCATCCGCGACGGAATAAAATATAGCCTTCATTTTGAAAAGGGAAAAAATATCGGCGGCTTAAAAAAAGAGCCGACTAAAATCAGGCAGACCGGATCGCGCGTGAAATGGCGGCCGGACACGGAGGTTTTTACCGATATAAAAATACCGCTGGAATTTTTGCAGGATACCTTAAAGAAACAGGCAATGACCAATGCCGGACTGCGGTTTGTACTATATAACGAAACAGAAACCGGCATGGAAATGTTTGAGTATTACTATGCAGACGGTATTGTGGATTACTTAAAGGACGCTGTCGGGGATCAGGGCTTTACTGCGGTGGAGGTCTGGAATGCAGAGCGCAAGGGACGCGACCGCGAGGATAAGCCGGTTTATAAAGTGAAAATGCAGATCGCATTCTGCTTTTCCCAGACGGTGAATCTCTTGGAATACTATCATAATTCCAGCTGGCTGGAGCATGGCGGATCACCGGATAAAGCAGTCAAAAATGCGTTTGTCTACGCCATTGACCATTATTTGAAGCAGAATTCCAAATATAATAAAAATGAGAGCAAAATCACCTTTGCAGACGTTGCCGATTGTCTGGCGCTTGTGATCAATTCCTTTTCTACACAGACAAGCTATGAAAACCAAACGAAAAAGGCAATTAACAATAAATTTATTCAAGAGGCAATGACGGAATTTCTGCGGCATCAGTTAGAGGTTTACTTTATTGAAAATAAAGCGGATGCGGAGAAAATCTCCAATCAGGTTTTGGTAAATAAACGTTCAAGGGAAAATGCGGAAAAGGTGCGGATCGACGTTAAGAAAAAGCTGACCGGGACAATGGACGTTACAAACCGTGTGGAAAAGTTTGTGGATTGCCGCACCAAGGATAAATCCATCCGCGAGGTGTATATTGTGGAGGGTGATTCCGCGCTCGGTTCCTGTAAGCTGGCGCGCGACCCGAATTTCCAGGCAATTATGCCAATCCGTGGAAAAATTTTAAACTGCCTGAAAGCAGACTATGCAAAGATTTTTAAAAGTGATATTATCTTGGATTTAGTCCGCGTGTTAGGCTGCGGAATTGAAATTAAGTCTAAGCATAATAAGGGTGTGGAAACGTTTAACCTGGAAAATCTCCGTTGGGATAAGGTCATTATCTGCACCGATGCAGATGTGGACGGCTTTCAGATCCGGACGCTGGTGCTGACTATGATTTACCGGCTGATGCCCACGTTGATTGAGGAGGGCAAGGTATATATCGCCGAGTCTCCGCTTTACGAAATCAGCATTCTAAAAGGAAAGCGAAAGGGTGAAAAGCTTTTTGCCTATACCGACGCAGAAAAGGATCGGAAGGTCTCGGAATTAGTAGAATCCGGGCTTTCCAAGGATAAGGACGAATATGAAATTAAGCGCAGCAAGGGTCTCGGAGAGAATCAGCCGGAAATGATGAGTTTAACGACCATGCACCCGGCAACGCGCCGCTTGATCCGCGTTACACCAGAGAGTATGGAGCGAACCGCAGCAATGTTTGATGTGCTTTTAGGAGACAATGTACAGAGCCGAAAGGATTATATTGCACAAAACGGCGGCATGTATATGGAAATGTTAGATTTAAGCTAAGGGGAGGGAATACGAATGGCAAGAAAGAAAAATCAGCAGCCGGAGGAGCTTGTCTATGCGCCGATTGCGGAGCAACCGATCTGCGAAACCCTGGAAAAAAACTATATGCCGTATGCGATGAGCGTAATCGTTTCCCGTGCAATTCCGGAAATTGACGGCTTAAAGCCTGCGCACCGCAAACTGCTGTACACGATGTACAAAATGGGACTTTTGGGAGGCAAGCTTACAAAATCGGCAAATGTTGTCGGTCAGACGATGAAATTAAATCCGCATGGAGACAGTGCGATCTATGAAACGATGGTACGTCTGACCACCGGAAATGAAGCCCTTCTGCACCCTCTGGTGGAATCGCAGGGAAATTTCGGAAAGCAATATTCCAGAGATATGGCATATGCTGCATCCCGATATACCGAGGTACGGCTTGACCCGATCTGCCAGGAGTTTTTCGGAGATATCAATAAAAACACCGTCAAGTTTGTGGATAACTATGATGGGGAAATGCAGGAGCCTGTGCTTTTGCCGGTGGCATTTCCAAATATCTTAGTCAATCCGAATCAGGGAATTGCAGTCGGCATGGCAAGCAATATCTGTTCCTTTAACCTTCGGGAGGTTTGCGAAGCAACGATTTTATACATGAAAGATCCTGATGCAGATCTGCTTTCTGTCATGCCTGCGCCGGACTTTCCGCTGGGCGGCTATCTGATTTATGACGAGGCGCAAATGCGCGAGATTTACCGAACCGGACGCGGCAGCTTTAAGCTGCGCTCCAAATACCGGTATGATGAAAAAAACCACTGTATTGAGATTACAGAAATCCCATACACCACAACGTCCGAGGCGATTATCGGAAAGATTATGGAGCTGATCAAAGCAAATAAGCTCAAGGAAATTTCAGATGCACGGGATGAAACAGGTCTGGACGGCTTCCGGATCACGCTGGATGTTAAGCGCGGAACAGATCCGGACGCGCTCATGCTCAAGCTTTTTAAGCTGACCAGCTTAGAGGACAGCTTTAGCTGCAACTTTAATATTCTGATTGATAATGTCCCCATGGTAATGGGTGTGGGTCAGATTTTGGGAGAGTGGGTCAAATTTCGGAGTACCTGTTTGAAAAACGGTATCAAATTTGATATTGACCGGAAAACAGAGCGGCTGCACCTCTTAACCGGACTCAAAAAAATTCTTTTGGATATTGATAAGGCAATCAGTATCATTCGCCACACCGAGCGCGAGGAGGATGTTGTTCCAAACCTTATGCACGGCTTCGAAATTGACAAAATTCAGGCAGAATATGTGGCAGAAATCAAGCTGCGGAATTTAAACCGGGAATATATCCTAAACCGGACAAACGATATTGAAAAGCTTCTGGAGGAGATTGAGGAGCTGCAAAGAATTTTAGACAGCGACCGGGAGCTTAAAAAGCTGATTATCAGGCAGCTGACTGCTATTTCTAAAAAGTACGGAAAGGATCGGAAAACGGAGCTGCTGACAAATGATGCTGCTGAGGAATATCACGAAAATAACAATATTGAGGATTACCCGCTGACAATCTTTGTGACGGCAGAGGGGTATTTGAAGAAAGTATCAGCCCTGTCACTCCGTTCTACCACCACAGAGCATAAGCTCAAGGAGGGGGATCGGATTGTACAGGCAATCGATGCGACCAATGTGAGCGATCTTTTGTTCTTCTCCGACCGGAGTGTGGTTTATAAGATGAAAACCTATGATATGCCGGATTCCAAGGTCAGCGCTATGGGTGAATATCTGCCCGGCATTTTGGGTCTTGAGGACGGAGAGCGGATATTGTATACTGTGGTTACAGCCGACTATGCAGGAAGCATGTTGTTTTCCTTTGCAAATGGAAAAATTGCCAAGGTTGGTTTAGACTGCTATGCAACCAAGACAAACCGGAAAAAGCTGATCGGTGCATATTCGGATAAGTCTCCTGTCTGCGGCATCCGCCTGCTCTTGCAGGAGGAGGAATTAGTCGCTTTTGCGGATAATAATAAGGCGCTTGTCTTTACAACTGATAAGATCCCGCAGAAAACCACAAAGTCCACCCAGGGGATTCAGGTGCTGAAGCTGACCCGAAAGGGTGCAAAAATGATCCGGGTACTTCCGGCGGCAGAATCCGGCATTTCGGATCTCAAGCACTACAGTACAAAAAATCTTCCGGCAGCGGGCAGCTTTCTGCGGAAGGAAGACGCATTAGAAAAACAGGTTTCCCTCTTTGAGGAAATGCTTTGAAAGGAATAAGATCATGGATAAGGTTAACATATTAGGGGTCAATGTGGATACGGTCACGATTCCGGAGGCAGTGGACGCGATTATGGAAATGATGAAGGAGAATCGTCCGCATGCAATCTACACCCCAAATTCTGAAATTATCATGACGGCATATCATGATGAAAAGTTTCGTGAAATTTTAAATCATGCAGATCTTTTAACAGCGGATGGAATCGGTGTGGTGTATGCATCCCGGATCTTAAAAAGACCGATTCGGGAGCGTGCAGCAGGTTATGATATTGCCTGCGGTGTGATTGACCGGATTGCAGAAAGCGGAGAAAGTCTGTTTCTGTTCGGCGGAAAGCCGGGCGTTGCGGAAATTGCAGAGAAAAATCTTTTGGAAAAATATCCGAAGCTGAAGATTGCCGGAACAAGAAACGGCTATTTTAAGCCGGAGGACGAGAAAGAAATTGTTTCTGAAATCAACAAAAGCGGCGCGGACGTGGTGTTTGTCTGCCTGGGCGCACCCAAGCAGGAGCAATGGATCGCCCGGCATTTAGATCAGCTGAAGGTAAAGGTTTTAATGGGTGTGGGCGGCAGTCTGGATGTCATCGCCGGAACAGCAGAGCGCGCCCCGGATTTTTGGTGCAATCATGGCTTGGAGTGGTTTTACCGTTTGATGAAGCAGCCGTCCCGAATCGGCAGGATGATGGCGCTTCCTAAATTTGCGCTTACCGTACTGATTCACGGGAAAAAGTATAGCGGAGAATAAAAAAGAACAGCATCTGCGAAACAGATGCTGTTCTTTTTTTCTTATCGGAACATGATAGAATACAAATCTGCATCCCGCATACGAACCTCAAGGGTGACCGGCTTTCCGGATAGCTTTTTCACTACGTCCTCCTCAAACGCTACTCTGCGGTCGGTTTTGTCTCCGAAGGTTTCGCAGCTTTCATACCGGATTCCGTTTTCATCTGTTAATGTGAAATATAAATATCCCAATGCTGAGGTTTCAAAGTTAATATACAAATCCTCGCCGTCAAATACAAAAGGTTTTGTAACAAGCATTTTTTCCTTTGCGCCGCTGTGCATTGAGACAAAGCCGCCATACCGGATGGTATACCGGATCAGCTGTGCAGGCTTATCCCACCATTGCCCTTCCGGGCAGAACATGGATAATTCATCATCCGCACCCTCAATGTCGGAGGGCGTTTTTACAAATCCTCTTGCCGGGTAGCAGTCGCCGTAGACCCAGTTGATTTCATGCTCTGCGCCGGGACGGAGAAATGCTTCGTCATATCGCTTAAAATGAAAACCATCCCGTGAGGTGATAAAAGCGCAGTCGGTCACCACCATACCAAAGCGCGGTTCCGTTTTCATGCGTTCCAGCCGCTTTTCTCTGCCGCAAAGCTCATCATAATTTTCTGTCCAGTCGCGGCGATAGCGGTATCTTGTCGGAAATCCGATTAAAATATGCTCTGCACCCGGACAAGGCTGCACCACGTTTGTATAAAGCGCGATATCCTCGTGATTTCCGAAATCAAGCATTTTCGGAGCTGTCCAGTGGATGAAATCAGGAGATTCCATATAGCGAATATCCCGGATGTTGTCCTCTGAACTATCTGAAACACCGGCATTTCCAACCTCATGAAACCCTCTGCAATAGCACCGATAGCAAGCTGCGTGCTGATCCCAAAACGCAACGTTCAGGGAATCAAAAAGACCAACGTCTGTTAATAGCTCGCCATAGGAAAAATGAATCCCGTCTGCGCTATACATGCTGTGCAATCCCAGTTTCCCGTCCTTTTCCACCCTTGTAACAGCCTTGTATTTTTTGTCTGGTGTACAGCTTGGGTTTTCATCCCTGAAAACCATAAAATTATCAATCTGTGTGTGAAAAAGCATAGGGCTGTCAACAATGATATTGTTTTTTGCTGAGCCGTTATATTCGCAGATTCCAAGCTCCGGCTTTTCCCAGTGGAGTCCGTCTGTGCTTTGCGCATAGCATACCACGACCTTTTCCGGTGCGGAGGAACTTAAGCCTAAATAGTACATTCTGTAAATTCCATCATCATAAAAGAAGTTGTGATAATCGCAGGAGTCTCCCTCCCAGGGCGCATCATGGAGTAAAACCGACTCTTTCCTGATCGGATGGTGCAGAAGAAATTCTGCAGTGGTCCGTTCCTGGTTAATCAGTGTGTCGTCAAAAAAGCATTCCCGTTTGTTTGAAATATCTAGCATAATGATTCTTCCTTTTTTTGTTCTTTGTATAATACAGATACCTGCCGGCAGGCAAACACCTGACAGATCCATAAGTATACTGAAAAACCCAAATAAGTAATTTGCTCCGGCGTATCCTTTAGCATGCACAGATACAGAAGGATAGAAAATGTTCCTCCGGCAATCATGAGTACGGTATATTCGCAGTAGGAAAGCAGCAAAACTTGTATTCATTGTTTTCTATTTTTGTTATAATTTCCATTATCTCACCTCATCTGAATAATTTTTCGCCCTATCGGGAAATGTTTTCTGCCTTTTGCTCTTTGTATACTTTTCTTACATTTACAAGTGTAAGGTTTGCGCACAGCAGCGAATATACCATTGATACCAGGTATGTCGCCATCTGCGGCTCCTCCTTTAACATGCTTGCATATAGAATTACATTAATAATGCATCCCAGATTTTGCATATATGTCCACTCAACATAAGACAGCATTGTTAAAACGGTTGTCACGATACCCAGCAGCATAACAGAATTATCGAGCAGCGTATGACTTGAGCCAAGCTTTCTGAAGATGATATAGCACACAAACCACACAAGTGCAAAAGCTCCGGAAAAAACTAAAAATTTTTTTAGTCCCATCGACTTAAAAATGGTCGATGTTTTTTTGTATGAGTGCTTT
This sequence comes from Clostridia bacterium, assembly GCA_008668455.1. Lineage (GTDB taxonomy): Bacteria > Bacillota > Clostridia > UBA1381 > UBA1381 > RQCD01. The sequence goes on along the minus strand of RQCD01000206.1, from coordinate 8,037 downwards.
CCCCAACTCACAAAGGTTGCAATCTGCATAACAAACGATACCGTTATCGCATAAAGCGCACTGCCATAAAGTTTATAGAAAAAATATACGACAGCATAAAGCACAGAATTTAGACCGCCGAGTAAAAACGCATAGCGATTTACTCTGATTTGCAAAATCATAACTATCAACGAAACGTAAAGCGGCAATATTTGCAAAAAGTCCTGTGAGTACTTAATACCAAAAAATGTTATTAATACAAAGCTGACTGCCATTAAAAAATAAGAATATATATTTTTCATTTCAAACCAATCTTTCCATATACTTTTCCAATTCCAAAGCCATGCACATAAAGCCGAGATCATTCGGATGAGTTCCGTCAAAAGTTCCGGAATCTCCGCCAAAAACATCAAATGTTTTCTCCCCGTCAACAAAGTAAACATTTTCATCTCCGCCGGCAATTGCAAAGTCGCATGTTTCCTTTATAATCCCCTTTCGTTCGTCTATATCTTTGACCCAAGCGTTATAGGGCATTGACATTATAATGATCGGCAACGTCGGATTTTTCTTTCTGACAATGTCAAAAAATGTATGATGTGTATTCTTTAGAAAATCCAATGTCGGCGCATTAAAATCATAATCAAATACAAAACAGGACATATCAAGCTTCGCTATATATTCTGCCATTGCAGGCTCGCCTTTTGCATTTCCGGAAAATCCGAGATTTACAAAATCAAGATTTAATTTTCTCGAAATAATTGCAGGATAACTGTTTCCGGGTCTTGTAGCACATCCTCCCTGCGTTATAGAAGAACCGTAATAAACAACAGGTCTTTTGTTTTTATACTTTTCCCCGTGTTCAATCAGGGCATTTTTGTCAAGCCCGATATAAATATCAGAAACACTGCTGTAGAGCGGAAGATTCAGCGTAATATCACGTATTCGCCGAGTATCAAAATAATGAATGCTTTCAAAAGAATCCTCCATACTTATCGGCGGCAGAAATAGCGTCTGGAACAAATATCCTCCGTCCTCGCGTGTGTACATATCAATTCCCGAAGTCCCTGCAAGCGACATATGCTCCATTCTGCAAACATCCGAATACTTTACCGAAACAGCAACGAATTTTGAATCCGTTTTAAATCTTATCCGGACTCCAGAGGTATTTGCCGCAAGCTGCTTCACACTTTCTGAAACTCTTTCCGCATCCTTTAAAGGAAGTCTTAAATACCTTTCGCCGCAAGTTCCGTATAAATCAAAAGGATCTTCAAGCGCTGAAATAAATCTTAAATCTTTCTCGTTTATTTTCGTATTAATGTCAAGATTTTTATCTATATCTTTTATATTCATATATTGACCTCGTAAATTTTCGTAATATAGTCATAACGGGTGAAGTCATCCTGTAATTTTTTAGTCGTCCAGACTCCAGATCACCTGAAAAATTTCTGTATGATTTCTACCTTGATCGCAAGCGTAAAAAATTGTAAGAATGTTTCCGTCCGGCAGTTCAACCGATGACGGATATCCGGTATCGTGTTCATCCTTATTTGTTTCGCAAACAGTCAGACCTGTTTCCCATGTTTCGCCGTTATCATGGCTGATCATTGCTCTGATCCCGTATGGCTTATGTCTGTGCCCGTATGTTGCAATCAGTGTTCCGTCCGAACGGCGCATGATATGAGACGGAGCGCCCTCGCCCGGCTCTAAAATTTGATGTGGTTCTGTAAAGCTTTTTCCGTCATCATATGATTCACACTGATAGATACACATTGCGGAATCATCCTCATAGCCGCTTTGTACTCTGATGTGTACAATGATCTTTCCGTCCGGCAAAACAATTGTATGAGGCTCGCATGCTTCTGCTACCTTTTCCTTGTTAAATGTAATTTCGGAAAGATATTCAAATTCCTCATCATCGTTTAAAATATAACATTTAAGATGAAAATAGTTATTTTCTTTCCATGCTGTTTTTGCAATATGCTTATCCCACACAGTACCCACATATATTACCTTTCCGTTATTTAAAACAGCCGGTCCGTGCGGACAGGAGATTTCACACATATGCCTTTTGCCGAACGTATATCCTCCGTCGTGACTTATGATATATTCCGAGCCAAGGTATTTTTCATCCGGATTCAATGTGTCGGTTGTATCCAAATACGCCGAAATATATTGGTTATCAAGCGTTTGCCGCAAGCTGCTGTCCGAATTTTTTATAACCCAATCAACAGCATATCTCTGAAAATCTGTCGAGTCTGTAAATGAGGTGACAATCACATTTTTTTCGCCATAAGGAAGTATCCCGGTATCGCGGTCATCCAAAAGCGTGTCAATCAGCACTGCCGGCTGTGACCATGTTTGTCCGTTATCACGGCTGTAACAAATAACGGATTTTCCGAATGGGCAAATATGCCGCATTCTAAATCCGGAGGCTGTCATTGCAAGAGTTCCGTCCTGAAGCCTTGCAACAGTCGGCCACGCAAATACATTATGGATGCTCTCTCTGTTTGAACATATTACTCTCGGTTCTTCAATTATCTTAATCATGATCCATTTTCCTTTCAGTACAGGTTTCTCCTGTTATTTATTCCTGTGAATGATGTCATTATAGCAGATCTGTGTTGCGGTTGTAAATTGCTTCGTTGGTCAAAAAAATTTTTTTATGGCGAAAAAAAGGACGGTTGACAAGCTTCGTGTTGTGAGGTATAATTGAGAAAAAAGGAGGGAGAGAATATGCAGGAGCAGTTTGATACGGGTCAAAACACAATTCATGTGGAAAACCTTGAGTTTTCTGCATATTTTCATCTTTTTGAAAAGGATACTCAAACGAGCGACGCCTTAAATTCGATTCTTTTCGATACAGTTCACACGCATGCTTATGCAGAGCTTTTTCTTTGCTTTGACCTGGAAATTGTAATCAGGACAGATCAGGCGGATATCTGCCTGAAGCCTGGCGAGCTTTTGCTCATTCCTCCGGGTGTTCGTCATGTGATGCTTCCGAGTCAATCCAATGGTATGTCTGTCGGATTTTCATATAGCTTGCTGAATAACAAAAGCAGGCATGATTTTTTTGGATTGATTGACGGTTTGTGTAAAACAGCGCTGCCGCGTGTGCTTTACAAGGGAATACCTGCTGAGATATGGAGCTCTGGAAGCGTTCCGGAATCTGACGCGCTGACGGTTATGCGGCTTCTGCAATTTCTTCTTTGCATGGGGGAACGGTGCAGTAAGGAACAAAAAGCTGAACCTTCAGACGGTCAGAATCCGGAAAGAGATCTTGGCAGAATCACTGCAGTTGAAAATATGCTTCTTACCTCCTTCATGACAGACTTTCATGCTGAGGACGCTGCAAGGCAGCTTCATCTTAGTAAACGGCAGTTGGATCGGGTCATTCGCCGCCGGTTCGGGATGTCCTTTCGGGAGGTTATGACGGAATATCGCATGCAGGCGGCATGTAAAATGCTGACCGGCTCAGAGCTTTGTGCGGAGGAAATCGGATATGCTGTCGGCTATAACAATAAATCTGCATTTTATGCGGCATTCCGAAGAAAATATGGAATGACCCCCATGCAATACCGGAACACACAAAAATAGGGGGATGTCAAAAAGGTAGCATTCTGCTCTCTTTTTTACATCCCCTGTGTTATCAGGCGGTTTCTAAAACAAATTCCTTGTCCTTTGCCGTTACCTTGATTTTTTCATTGTGACTGATTTCTCCGTCGATAATCTTTTCGGAGAGCATATCCTCAATTTTGCTTTGGATTGCCCGGCGCAGAGGTCTTGCGCCGTATACCGGATCAAAGCCCTCCTTTGCAAGTTCAGCGACAGCCTCGTCGGTAAATTCCACGTCGTATTCGTTTGCGTCCAGACGCTTTTTCAGCTGACCAAGCATCAGTCTTGCGATTGCCTGAATATTTTCCTCAGTCAGACGGTGGAATACGATAATATCGTCAATACGGTTTAAGAACTCCGGCTTAAATGCACGCTTTACTTCCTCCATCACGCGTTCGCGGATTCTGGTGTATTCGTCTGTTTCTGCCGGTTTTTCCTCGGTCTTGGAGAATCCGAGCTTTGTGTTTGTGTTCAGAATCTCTTTTGCGCCCAGGTTTGAGGTCATGATAATGACAGTATTCCGGAAATCCACTCTCCTGCCCTGTGCGTCTGTCAGAATACCATCCTCCAAAATTTGCAGCATGATATTAAAGACATCCGGATGCGCTTTTTCCACCTCATCAAACAGCAGTACCGAATACGGATGCTTCCGGATCTTTTCGGTCAGCTGACCGCCTTCCTCAAAGCCGACATATCCCGGAGGCGAACCGATAAATTTCGACACGGCATGCTTTTCCATATATTCCGACATATCAACCCGGATCATTGCGTCCTCGCTGCCAAACATGCTCTCGGCAAGCGCTTTGGAAAGCTCTGTTTTACCAACGCCGGTCGGACCTAAGAACAGGAACGAACCAATCGGACGTTTCGGATCCTTTAATCCGGCTCTGCCGCGGCGGATTGCCTTTGCAACGGCTGTGACAGCCTCCTCCTGCCCGATTACTCTTGCATGGAGCAGCTTTTCGAGGTTCTTTAAGCGTTCGCTTTCCTCCTCGGCAAGCCGGCGCACCGGAATGTTTGTCCAGTCGGATACGATATCTGCAATATCCTCCTCGCTGACCTCCAGTCTCTTGCTCTTTTCGTTTTCTCTCCATGCGCCGGATTTTTTGCTGATCTGTTCCTGGAGTGTCTTTTCCCTATCCCGTAATTCCGCGGCTTTTTCAAAGTCCTGTGCGGTGATTGCCTCCTGCTTTTCTTTTGCAACTGACTCGATTTCCTTTTCCAGATCCTTCAGATCGTTCGGAGCGGTCATAGAGGAAAGCTTTTTCTTGGATGCTGCCTCATCAATCAGGTCAATTGCCTTATCCGGCAGAAAACGGTCGGTAATATATCTTGCAGAAAGCTTTGCGGCTGCGGTTAATGCCTCATCGCTGATTTTTACATTGTGGTGCGCTTCATATTTGTCGCGCAGACCCTTTAGAATCTGTTCTGTTTCCTCAACAGTCGGCTCACTGACGGTAACCGGCTGGAAACGACGCTCCAAAGCGGCGTCCTTTTCAATATATTTTCGGTATTCGTTAATGGTTGTTGCACCGATTAACTGTAATTCACCTCGTGCAAGAGACGGTTTTAAGATGTTAGATGCGTCGATTGCGCCCTCTGCTGCGCCTGCACCGACAATGGTATGCAGCTCATCAATAAAGAGAATGACATTTCCGGCATTGATGACCTCCTCCACTGCCTTTTTCAGACGTTCCTCAAATTCACCGCGGTATTTTGCGCCGGCAACCATGGAGGACAAATCCACTGCAACCAACCGTTTGTCTTTTAAGCTTTCCGGTACGTCGCCGCTGGAAATCCTTTGTGCCAAGCCCTCAACAACTGCTGTTTTACCAACACCCGGCTCACCGATCAGGCAAGGGTTGTTTTTGGTACGTCTTGATAAAATCTGAATCACACGGTCGATTTCGGAGCTTCTTCCGATCACCGGGTCAAATTTATCTTCTTTTGCAAGTGCAGTCAGATCTCTGCCGAACTGATCCAGAGTCGGAGTTGCGGTTTTCTGCGATCCTGCGCCTTTTTTCTGACCGGCCGGTGACACCGGCTCGCCGTCAATCGCGTGGATTGTGCTGGAGTAGAAATCGCCTAAGTGAATGCCCAGGGTCACCAGAATCTGTGCGCCGACGCCGTCTCCGTCCCGGAGAATTGCCATTAACAGATGTTCTGTGCCGATATAGCCGTGTCCCATTCTGCGTGCCTCCATTGCGCTCATTTCCAGAATTTTTTTGCTTCTCGGCGTTAGTGAAAGCTCGGTTTGCTGGGAAAGCGGCTCGGAAGATGGAATCAGCATTTCCAGCTGATTCCGGACTGCCTCCTCGTTAATGCCGGCATCCTGCAAAGCCTTTGCCGCAACGCCTGTACCCTCCCGGATCAGACCTAACAGCAAATGCTCGCTGCCCACATACTGCTGACCTAATTCACATGCAATATCATGCGCATGGCTCAAAGCCATCCGCGCTTTTTCTGTAAAGTTTGAAAACATCATCATAAAACTCACCCTTTCATTTTTATTCCGATAAACTGTTTCGGATCAATTCCGCCCTGCGGCGGTCGCGCTCCTCCGGGGTCATTTCCTTGTCGCCGGCAATTTGCGCCGGTTCGGTCTGAACCATCAGAGAAATCAAAGATACGTTAATATCTTCCTTTATGATATTCATAGCTTTGCCAAGAATGACATCAGATATAAGCGATTTTGCCTCATTGGAGGAGATTTTTCTCGCATAGCGGAGTGTTCCGTAGGAACGCCACAGACGATCCTCTAATGCATCCTTATGCTGCTTTTCTAATTTTTTTCTTGCCTCTTTTTCATAGTCCTCAATTTGTCCGGCAATGTCGGAAAGCTTTTTAATTAATTCCTCCTCGGTGCTGCCCATTGTCACGCTGTTGGAAATCTGATAGAGGTTTCCAAGCGCTTTAGAACCCTCACCGTAGCTGCCGCGGACTGCAATTCCTAATTTTCCGGCAGAAGAAATAATGCCGGAAATGCTGTCGGTCATGGTCAGCGCCGGAAGATGGAGCATTAAGGAGGCACGCAAGCCTGTTCCTAAATTGGTCGGACATGCGGTCAGATAGCCGAGCTTTTCATCAAATGCATAGTCTAAGCTTTCCTCTAACACATCATCTATTTTGTTTGCCAAATCCCATGCCTCATGCAGCCGGTTTCCTCCTAAAATTACCTGTAAACGAATGTGATCCTCCTCGTTGATCATAATGCTCATGTTCTCGTCCTTGCCGAGGAGCAGTGCGCCGTATCTGGAATTGATCAGATCCGGACTGATCAGATGAAGCTCTGCAAGTTTTCGTTTTTCCTTGCCGGAAAGCTTTGTCATTTCCATATATTGAAATTCCTTTGCCAGGGTGGACGGACTTTTTAAAATCGCATTTTTGATTTCTTCCGCCGCCGCGGCCGCCTGCTGTTCGCTCATGGCATTCGGAAACGGATATTTCTCCAGATTCCGTGCCAGACGAACCCTTGTGCTGACGATAATATCATTTTTGTTTTGTTCCTGATCCCAACGCATTATTGCTCACCTCCCATTTCTTTTAGCTCCTTGTGTAATTTTGCTGCCTTTTCATAATCCTCTGCCGCAACTGCCTGTGAAATTTCTCTTTTTAAGGTTTCATAGCGCCGTTTCTGACGGAGCGCACCGCCGCAGCGTGCCGGAACCTTTCCTACATGGGTCGGATTCTGGTGAATCTGCTTGATGGTTGCCTGCAAGGGTGCATCAAATGCCTTGTAGCATTCCGGACAGCCTAAAAGGCTACTTTTCTGAAATTCTGCAAAGCTTCTTCCGCAGTGCGGACATTTTGCGGTTTCGTGATAAACCGGGTAAATGTCAAACCCGTCAAAAAAATCTGAAAATAAATCAAACATACGAACATCTCCTTATAATAATGCGGTTATCATATTTTTAAACGCTTCGGCGCGGAGCTTGTTTTGCTCACTGCCGGCTTTTTTAAAGCTTTCAGAACAGGCGAGAAGCATTTTTGCCTCCCCGGCTGTAATTCGCTTTCGGTCGTATAGAAAGGATACAATCGCTTTTGCTCCGGGAGCATCTAAGGTATCTTTAATAGAAGAAAGTGCGTGGGACGCATCGTCTGAAACCTCGATCCTGCGAATCCGGAGACATCCGCCGCCGCCGCGCCTGGATTCCACTAAATATCCGTGCTCCGGATTAAATCTGGTGGAGATCACATAGTTGATCTGCGACGGAACACACTGGAAAATGGATGCCAATTCATTTCTCCCGATTTCCAAATACTCCTGATCTTCGTTTTTTAATAGCTCAATCAGGAAGGTTTCAATCCGATCACTGATTCCCATTTTTCTCACCTCTTAGACTTTGACTTTCTTTGACCTTCATTGTGATTACAGTATAGCACGTCCTTTCTGATTTGTCAATGAAAAAAAATGATATATATTATGAACTTTTTGTGAAGCCTGTT
>RQCD01000154.1 GCA_008668455.1 Clostridia bacterium | reverse complement strand
CCTTTAGCAGGTCCAGTTTATGCAGCGGCGGTGATTTTGCCGTGGAATGCGCAGATTCCGGGAATTGACGATTCCAAAAAGCTGACTGAAAAAAAGAGGGAGGCGCTTTATGATGTGATCCGGGAGCAGGCGGTAAGCTATGGGATTGCCAGCGTAAACGAAAAAACCATTGACGAGATCAATATTTTAAATGCCGCCCTTTTAGCTATGCGGCTTGCAGTGGAGCAGCTTTCGGTTTCTCCGGAGTACATTCTGATTGACGGAAACCAGTCAAGGGGCATGCCAGAGCCATGCGAGACACTGGTGAAGGGGGACGCGCGAAGTATGAATATTGCTGCGGCGTCCATTCTTGCAAAGGTGGCGCGGGATCGGTTTATGCGAAAAATTGCAGAGGAGTATCCGGAATACGGATTTTCCGGGCATAAAGGCTATGGTACCAAGGCACATTATGAGGCAATCCAAAAATACGGAGTGCTGCCGATTCACCGGAGAAGCTTTTTAAAGAAAATTCTGGGGGAAACAAAATGACAACGAAAGAAATCGGAGCATGGGGAGAAGCACAGGCAGCAGAGTACTTAGAGGAGCAGGGATACTTTATTTTGGAAAAGAATTATTCCTCCAAAACCGGAGAGCTTGATCTGATTCTTTTAGATTCAGAGGATACCTATATTTTTGTTGAGGTGAAAACACGGAAAAATGAAGTGTTCGGAACGCCGGGCGAGGCGGTGGACGAAAAAAAACAGCAGAAAATCCGGAGAACGGCGTTATGTTTTTTGCAGGGAAAACCGGCGGCAATGCGGTTTGATGTGGTAGAGGTATTCTATGATCCCGGAGCTGTGCCGGAGAAAAAAGAGCTGCGGCATATTAAAAATGCGTTTTAATTGTAAAAAATCGCGGAAATCACTTGAAAAAAAAACGAAAAAATGATACAATAACTTTATATTGATAAAAATAGGAGCAGATTATGCCAAAGAAAGAATGGATAAAAAAAGGTGACGGAGCGGATAAGGAGAGAATTGCCGGCTTTTCAAAGGAGCTTGGGCTTTCCCCTCTGCTTGCCGCACTCCTTTTAAACCGCGGAATCCGGACAGAGGCAGAGGCATGCGGCTATCTGGGAAAACGGTTAAAAAATATACACGATCCGTTTCTCCTGCCGGATATGCAGCCGGCGGTCGATCGTATTTTAACTGCGCTTGACAAAAAAGAGAAGATTGTGGTTTACGGAGACTATGACGCGGACGGCGTGACCTCAACTGCGCTTTTGGTTCGGTTTCTACGGTCGGTCGGAGCGGACGTGGATTTTTATATCCCGGACCGCATGACCGAGGGATATGGGCTTCATATTCTTGCCTTGAAAAAAATTTTTCAGATGAAGGTGAGGCTTTTGATCTCGGTGGACTGCGGTATTACAGCGATCGGTGAAGTAGAGCTTGCTAAGAGCATGGGAATGGATGTAATTATCACTGATCACCATCTTCCGGGCGAAAAGCTGCCGTCGGCAACTGCGGTGATTGATCCGAAGCGCGCTGATTCAGAATATCCGTTTGGCGCATTAGCAGGTGTTGGGGTGGCGCTTCATCTGGTGCTTGCGTTAGCAAAAAGTTTGGGACTCTCCACAAAAGAGGTCTTTTCAGAGTATGTAGAAATTGCTGCTGTCGGAACGATTGCGGATGTGGTGGATTTGCTGGATGAAAACCGTGTCATTGCAGAGTATGGCATTAGGCAGCTACCGGAGAGCCGGCATGCAGGACTGCGTGCCCTGATTCAGGAGGCAGGACTTGCCGGAAAGCCGTTAAACAGTACTTCGGTTGCGTTCATGCTTGCGCCGCGGCTGAATGCCGCCGGCAGATTATCGCATGCAAAAGACGCGGTGGAGCTGCTGCTTTCAGATCAGCCGGAACAGGCAGGTCTGCTTGCCGGCAGACTGGAGGAGGAAAACCAAAAGAGGAAGAATGTAGAGCAGGCAATCTTTCAGGAGGCAATAGAGCTTTTAGAGGAAAATCCGGTATGGCGTGAGCAAAGAGTGATTGTGCTGGCAAAAGAAGGCTGGCACCCGGGAGTGATCGGAATTGTTGCGTCCAGGATTTTAGAACGTTTTTACCGTCCCTGCATTATGATTGCACTGGACAAAACCGGCTCAGGCAAAGGATCAGGACGTTCCGTTCCGGGGTTTCATCTGTTTGATGCACTGACTGCTTCAGAAAAGCATCTGGAACGGTTTGGCGGACATGCACAGGCGGCAGGACTCAGTATCCGGGCAGATGAAGTGGAGAATTTCAGGAAAGCAATCAATCAGTATGCAGAATCGCATTTGCAGAAGGAGGATCTGATTCCGAAGCTTTGGTATGATCTGGAGCTGGGGATCAGCCGGCTGACTGTGGAGAATGCAAGGTCTCTCCAATTATTAGAGCCGTTTGGAATGGGAAATGAAAAGCCGGTTTTCTGTATCCGGAATGTCCGGATTAAACAGGTGACGACTATGTCGGAGGGAGCACATCTCCGGCTGGAGGTTGAAAAAAACGGGATGAGCATACAGGCAGTTGGATTCCGGATGGGATCGCTTGCGATGCAGATGACGCCGGGACAGACGGCAGATCTGGCATTTTTGTTAGAGGTGAATGTATTCCGCGACAACGAGTCGGTACAGCTGATATTACAGGATATTCAATTCAGATAAGGTACATAAAAACGTGTTAGGGAGGTTTTCGTATGGAACAGAAAAAGGACATTATTCAGGCGCCGGACACCATTCCGGAATCGGGCGAAAATGACACGGAAAAAATTGTACAGAAAATTATTGGCATGGTGCAGAGCTATGCGCCGGGAACAAACAGCGATATGGTTTATCTTGCCTACCGTCTGGCAAAGCAGGCGCATAAGGGGCAGTTCCGCCGGTCGGGGGAGGAATATATTGTACACCCGGTTCAGGTTGCCTATATTGCGGCAGAACTGAATCTGGATGTGGTGGCAATTTCTGCGGCGCTGCTACATGATGTGATTGAGGACACCCCATACACCTATGACAATCTGGAAACGCTTTTCGGAAAGAGCGTGGCAGAAATTGTGGACGGTGTGACAAAGCTCCGGAAAATCAAGTACTACACCCGGGAGGAAGCGCAGGTGGAGAATCTGCGGAAAATGCTGCTTGCCATGTCTAAGGATATCCGGGTGATTTTAATTAAGCTGCTGGATCGGCTGCATAATATGCGAACCCTGAAATTTATGGCTCCGGCAAAGCAGCTTCTGATTGCAAAGGAAACACTGGATGTCTATGCGCCGCTGGCACACCGTTTGGGTATGTCAAAAATTAAGAGCGAATTAGAGGATTTATCCTTAAAATATTTAGATCCGGTTGCCTATGAGGAAATCCGAACCGGAATCAATCAGAAAAAGAGTGAACGGGAACAGTATATCATTGATATTATCAAAGCGCTGGAAAAAAGGATGCAGGAGGTTGGTATCAAGGGTCAGGTTACCGGACGGGCAAAGCATTTTTACAGCATTTTCCGCAAAATGTATGCGCAGAATAAAACTCTGGATGAGCTATACGATCTGTTTGCGGTGCGGATTATTGTAGACACAGTTGCAGACTGCTACGCGGCGCTCGGTATGGTACATGAGATGTACACACCGATTCCGCTCCGGTTTAAGGACTATATTGCAATGCCAAAACCAAATATGTACCAGTCGCTGCACAGCACCCTGATCGGTCCGAACGGCACACCGTTTGAAATTCAGATCCGAACCTGGGAAATGCACCGGATTGCAGAGGAGGGTATTGCGGCGCATTGGAAATATAAAGAAGGAATCACCGGAAAAACCGACATGGATTCCAAGCTGGAATGGGTGCGCCAGATGCTCGAAAACCAGGCAGAGGTGATGGATACAGATGATTTTATGAATACAATCAAGCTGGATTTGTTCAGCGAGGAGGTATTTGTATTTACTCCAAAGGGAAAGGTCATTTCACTTTCCTCCGGAAGTACCGTGATCGACTTTGCGTTTGCGATCCATACGGCAATCGGATGCAGCATGTGCGGCGCAAAGGTGAACGGAAAGATTGTTCCTAACAGCTATGTTCTTCAAAATGGTGACATTGTGGAAATTCTGACCTCACCAAATGTAAAAGGGCCAAGCCGTGACTGGTTAAAAATTGTGAAAACCTCGCAGGCAAAAACTAAGATTAATCAGTGGTTTAAGCGAGAGCGGCGGGAGGAAAACATTGTCCACGGCAAGGAGCTGATCGACCGGGAAATCCGGCATATGAAGCTTTCTCCGGCGGCTTTGTTCCACGAGGAATGGCTTGCTCCGATGTTTAAAAAGTATCAGTTTAATTCCATTGATGATTTGTATGCAAGCGTCGGCTTCGGCGGCTTGTCAGCGCAGAAGGTTGTGATGCGGCTTCGGGAGGAATATCTGAAGCGCCGGGAGGAGGAAGCGGTGGAAACACCGCCTGCTGTACCGGCAGAAGCTCCGAAGAAAAAGAGAAATTTCAGCAACGGAATTGAAGTAGAGGGAATTGACAACTGCCTGGTTCGGCTGGCAAAATGTTGTAACCCTGTTCCGGGAGATGAAATCAAAGGCTTTATCACAAAGGGACGCGGCGTCTCGGTACATCGGGCAGACTGTCCGAATATTCAGCCGCAGGCGCTTTCCGAGGAGGATCGGGGACGGTTTATCGGCGTCCGCTGGGCAGGTGACGAGGAAAGAAGCAGCTATGTTGCATCCGTTTCGGTAGAATGCGATGATAAGCCGGGCATGCTCACAACTATTTCTGCGGCAATTGCAGACTTAAAGATCAACTGCGTGTCGATTGCTGCGCGTGTGAATAAAAAGGGTACGGGCATTATTACCTTTGGACTGGAAATCACAGGTACGCAGGATATGGAGCGTGTGATTAAGAGGGTGCGGCAGATTCCTGGCGTACAGTCGGTAAACAGAGTGACAAATTAAGAGGAGAACGAAATGCAGGAAGAAACGATTAAGATTAACACAGAATTTATCAAGCTGGATCAGCTTTTGAAATTCTCCGGACTGGCAGAATCCGGAGCAGACGCAAAGGATATGATTTGGGAGGGAATTGTGTCTTTAAACGGAGAGGCTTGCGAAATGCGCGGCAGAAAAATCCGTCCGGGAGATACCGTGACGGTTCATTTCGAGGATGGGGACTGCCGGCTGACGGTGGAATAAGCATGGAAGTAAAAACGCTTACCCTCCTGAATTTCCGGAACTATGAGCAGGAGGAAATCTCCTTTTGCCCGGGAATTAATATAATCTATGGCGATAATGCACAGGGGAAAACCAATTTATTGGAGGCGGTGTCTCTGTTTTCCCAAGGTAAAAGTCCCAGAACCCGGACGGATACGGAAATGATCCGGTTCGGCGAAAAATTCTTCCGGCTTGGTCTGGAGTTTGCAGACAGACAGCGCAGCTATCGGGCAAAAATGCAGCTTTCTGCAGACGGAAAAAAAAGTATTTGGGTGAATCAGGTACCAGTGTCTCGGCTTTCGCAGCTGATGAGCTATCTGAATGTGGTGATGTTTTCGCCGGAGGATTTAGAGCTTGTGAAGGGTGCGCCAAGTGTGCGGAGAAGATTTTTAGACGCAGCAATCAGCCAGCTTTATCCGAATTATTTAAGCGCGCTGGTGGATTATCAGAAAGCGCTCCGGCAAAAAAACAGCCTAATCAGGTTTGGAAAAATCCGCAGCAGGGAGGATATCGCCATGATGTCGGCATGGAATGAGCAGCTTGCAGACTTTGGAAGCAGAATTGCACTTTATCGGAGAAGCTTTTTGGAGCAGCTGTCCGCATATGCAAACGAGGTACACAGTCAGATCAGCAAAGAAAAATTAAAAATAGACTATACACCGAGCGTAGATTGTGGTATAATAGAAGAAGATGCAAAAAATATCTTTTTGAATCGTCTGGAACAGAGTGCGCAGCGCGAGCTGGATGCCGGCGGCGCGCTTTTGGGAATCCAGCGTGATGATGTGAGAATCCGGATCGGAGAAAAAGAGGCAAGGCTATTTGGCTCACAGGGGCAGCAGAGAACTGCGGCTCTTTCCTTAAAGCTTGCGCAGACGGAGGTGATCCGGAAAATCCGGGGCGAATATCCGGTCTTGCTCTTGGATGATATTATGAGTGAGCTGGATTTTCATCGGAGGCAGTATCTTTCCGAACGTATTTCAGGAAAGCAGGTGCTTCTGACCTCCACTGATACCGATGTTTACGAAAATACAGAAAACAGAAGATTATTTCATATTGCATGAGGGAGAGTGACGGATGCATGTTCTTACATTTAGGCGGTGACGCAGTGGTACACGAAAAAAGCGTGATTGCCGTGTTTGATATGGATAATACGACAATTTCCAGACAGAGCCGCCATTTTTTAAACGAAGCGCAGCGGCGCGGCGAGGTGGTGGATGTGACGGAGGATCTCCCAAAGTCTTATATTGTTACGTGTTACCGCGGAAAAATAAAGGTATATATTTCGTCAATCTCGTCTGCGACATTGGCAAAGCGTGCGAAATCAAATCAAATAAATTTACGGTAAGGAAGGAAAAAGGAAATGATAGAGGATAAGGTAGAAATCAAGTATGACGAAAATCAAATCCAGGTATTAGAAGGGCTGGAAGCTGTCCGGAAGCGTCCGGGTATGTATATCGGCTCTACTTCATCGGCAGGTCTGCATCATCTGGTTTACGAAATTGTGGATAATTCCATCGACGAGGCATTAGCAGGCTTTTGTGATAAAATTATCGTAGATATCAACCCGGATAACTCCGTCACAGTGATTGATAACGGACGCGGTATCCCGGTTGGAATTCATCCGCAGCAGGGGATTCCAACGGTGCAGGTGGTTCTAACCATTCTGCACGCAGGCGGTAAATTCGGCGGCGGCGGATATAAGGTTTCCGGCGGTTTGCACGGCGTAGGCTCATCGGTTGTAAACGCGCTTTCCGAGTGGCTTGAGGTTGAGGTTTCAAACGGCGAGCATGTGTATTATCAGAAGTATGAGCGTGGAACTCCGGTTTGCGATTTAAAAGTGATTGGAGATACAGACAAAACCGGCACCAAGATCACCTTTAAGCCGGACGGAGAAATCTTTGAAACATTAGAATTTGATTATGATGTGCTTTTAAAGCGTCTACGTGAGCAGGCATTCTTAAATAAGGGCGTCCGCATCATCCTGACCGATAAGCGCGTGGAAAACCCGACCCCAAAGGAGCTTTACGCAGAGGGCGGTATCAAGGAATTTGTCAAATACTTAAACCGTAATAAGGATCCTCTGCACTACGAGGGGATCTATCTTGATACAGAGAGCGACGGCATGATGTTAGATATTGCGATGCAGTATACCGATTCCTATAATGAGCTGTTATTAAGCTTTGCCAATAACATTCATACTAT
>RQCD01000034.1 GCA_008668455.1 Clostridia bacterium | reverse complement strand
TACTCCCGAAACCTTTTGTTTGTTGCCGTCCCTGCGCTATACCGGCCCGGCAATAAAATGAACAACTATCCTTTGCTCTTCCGGATCTACCGCTCCTACATCCATCACACGCTTACGTCTCTTTTTCAGCTCGTCCGATACCGCTCTGGAATTGCTGAAGCATTTCGGCTTTAAGCTCACAATTTTCGGCTCTGTACTCTGTCCATGCAGCGGAACAACCTTATTCTTCTTCTGCGGAGCAGGAGCTGCATGCGTATCTTCCATTTCGCAATCCTCCTCAAAATCATTTACATCTCCAAAGCCTACAAATTCCTTTAGTGTGTCAACAAAACCCATTTTAAAAATTCCTCCCTAAACATTTTTTCACTTGTTTTGATAGTTTCTTGCTCCGAATATTGCACTTCCCACTCGCACCATATTCGATCCGGCATCTATGGCACACTGATAATCTCCGCTCATGCCCATAGACAAATACTCCATACTAACATTATCATATTTTTTTTGTGATATGTCAATAAAAATCTTGTGTATGTTATCAAAATGTAATCTGTTTGAAACACTTTTGTTAATTTTCGGTGCAATTGTCATCAATCCACGCACCTTTACCCGAGAAAGCGTACCGGCATGCAATAAAAATTTCTCAATCTCCTCCGGATGAATTCCAAATTTTGTCTCCTCCCCGGAAATGTTCACCTGAATCAGAATCGGCATAATCAGATCATGCTTTACTGCCTGCCGTTCAATTTCATCCATTAGATGAATTGAATCGACTGAATGAATCAGACAAACTTTATCGATGATATATTTGACCTTGTTTGTTTGCAGATGTCCGATCAAATGCCATCTTACCGGTTTGACTGCTTCATACTTTTCCAGAATTTCCTGCACCTTGTTTTCTCCGATGTCCGTTACACCGGCTTCAATGGCACAGTTGATGTCGTCTGCTCCATGCGTTTTTGTCACAGCAATCAGCGTGATGTCTGATGCTTTTCTGCCGGAACGTTCTGCCGCCTCCTTGATTTTTTCTCTAACCTCTTGCAGCTTTTCTTCTATCATTGATTGCTTTCCTTCTTCCATTTTTCGCCGATAATAATATGGTCATA
Source organism: Clostridia bacterium (assembly GCA_008668455.1). GTDB lineage: Bacteria > Bacillota > Clostridia > UBA1381 > UBA1381 > RQCD01. The sequence continues at coordinate 5,011 of RQCD01000034.1, read as the reverse complement.
CTCCTCCAGGACTCGCTTGTCGTCCTTAACCGGAGTGATAATCAGTTCTTCCCTTTCATGATCGGTGTAGACAATCTCACACGGCTTAAAGATTTCCACACCGCCTTTTTTCACCATCACACCCTTTGGTCCGTCCTCGACTCGGATTGCCGAAACCGGTACGCGGAAGCCCTGGTAGTTTTCCAATATCCGCTCCACCCCGCTTTCCCGGAGAGAAAAAATGCCGTCTGCATACTGATCACACCGTAACACTGCCAGCCGCTTTCCTTCTGCCGGATCGGACAGACGCATCACCGACGCGTCAATCTCCACACCCGGCGCTCGGTCAAAATGAATTTTCACCGTTTTCCTTCCGACTAATTGCTCCGCAGCATTCTCATCAATCAGCACAGCGGTGTACCAAGTGTGATTATCAATCACCTTGCAGACTGCGTCGCCTGAAACCGCTGCGGATGCAGGCACCTGCTGATCAGTTTTCGGCAGAGAGATAAACTCAGAAACACCGCAGGTTTCCAGCTGATCTACCCGAAGTGTGCTTTCCAATCCATCAATATTCCGTGAAAACACACCGGAGCAATCGGAATAAATGTCGTTTTTGCTCTGACCGAGCTGCTGCTCCTTTGCAGCCTTTTCGGATTTTAAACGCGCCAGCTCGTCTGCCGTTGATTCCAGCTCATTTCCAGAATAGATTGCCTTTAATTCTGCCTTGTATGCCGAGATTTTTTCAACATCGTTCGACTGTACTGCGGCAATAATCTGATTTTTAATATTTTCCACACGGTTCTCCATGGTATATTCGTCCACATAAAGACTGCTTGTCTGCGGTTCGCCCTCCAGCTTCTGAATCTTTTTATCAATATTATTGATTTCCTGGAGCGTTTCCTCCGGAACTTGTCCGTTATAGACTGTAGAAATAAGCCGATCCTTGCCGACCCGCGCACCCTCGTCCGCATAATGATAAATCGTACCGTTTCCGGCAGCGGTATAAACGCGCTCATTCCAGACAAAATAGGCGTCTCCCGTAACCGATTCCTCCTGCTGGATCAGCTTTGCCGTCATCAGCTCCACCGGTGTCCGGACATACTGCACCGCATAGAACACTACAGCACAAATTGTAATTGCCAAAACCCAAATCAGGCTCTTACTCTTTTTCATGACTCATCATCCTCGGTTAGCGCTTCATATTCTCCCGTTCGGATCAGGTTGATTACATCCCAAACCGAGAATTTCCCCTCGTCATCCCGGATAGAGAAAGGAATCAGAATATCGTCCTCGCCAAGCCCCAGCTTATCCCAGATCATATGCAGATTTTTCTCCAGTTCCCGCTTTTTCAGCTTATCTGTTTTAGTTGCAATTGCAATCACACCCCGATCCGGCTGATAGTGCCGAATCCAGTCAAGCATCATCAGATCGTCCTTTGTGGGAAGATGTCGGCTGTCTACCAGGAGGAATATCTGCTCTAAGGTTTTCCGATCCCTTAAATAATCCTCCATCATACGTCCCCATTTTTCCGTTTCGTGTTTTGCACGCGCAGCATAGCCATAACCCGGGAGATCCACTAAAAAGATGGTATCATCCACGTTGTAAAAATTAATGGTAACCGTTTTTCCCGGTGTCTGGCTTACGCGTGCCAGAGATTTCCGGTTTAAAAGCTTGTTGATCATAGAGGATTTCCCTACATTCGATCTGCCAACAAATGCAAATTCCTGGAATCCATCCTCCGGATACTGTTCCTTTCTGACCGCTGAGATCGTTAGTGATACGTTGTGTATATTCAAGTTTTCCACCAGACCTTTCTATTTTAATGCTTTCTGCAGCACATGGTCTGCATCACGAACCGGAATAAATTGAATTTCATTTCGGATGGATTCCGGAATTTCCTCCAAATCTGCCTCATTCTCGTTTGGAATGATAATTGTTCGGATGCCGGCGCGGTATGCCGCAAGGGATTTTTCCTTCAGCCCTCCGATGGGAAGAACGCGTCCGCGCAGTGTAATTTCCCCGGTCATTGCCACATCGCACCGAACCGGACGGTTTGTGAGTGCAGAGGCAACCGCAGTCGCAATTGTGATTCCGGCAGACGGTCCATCCTTTGGAACAGCGCCCTCCGGAACATGGATATGCAGATCAGTTTCCTTATAAAAATCTTTGCCGATATGAAGCTTTTCTGCCCGGGATCGGACATAAGATACGGCTGTCATTGCTGATTCCTTCATTACGTCGCCCAGCTTTCCGGTCAACTCTACCTTACCCGTTCCCGGCATCACGCTGACCTCAACCGAGAGCGTATCGCCGCCAACCTGTGTCCATGCAAGTCCACGCACCACACCTACCTCGTCCTGATCGGTTTTAAGATCATAACGGAATTTCTGTTTTCCTATATAATTAGAAAGATTCTTCCGACTGATCCGGATGCTCTTTTTTTCACCGCACAAAATCGCCTTTGCCGCCTTGCGCAAAAGTCCTTCAATTTCACGTTCTAACTGACGCACCCCCGATTCTCTGGTATAGTGCTGAATCAATTCCAAAAGTGCGTCGTCTGTGATGCTTGTCTTGGATTTTGTCAATCCCTGACGTTTCAGCTGCTTCGGAAGCAGATATCGCTTTGCAAGCTCCAGCTTTTCTTCCTCTGTATAACCGGAAACCTCTATCAATTCAATTCGGGCTAAAAGCGGCGCTGGAATTTCAGAAAGACTGTTTGCCGTCATTAAAAACATAACCTCGGAAAGATCAAACGGAAGCTCAATATAATGATCCCGGAATGTATGATTCTGTTCCCGGTCTAATACCTCCAAAAGCGCCGCAGATGGGTCACCCTTAAAATCTGCCCCCATTTTGTCAATCTCATCTAAAAGAATCAGCGGATTTTTGGATTCTGCCTGCTGCATCGCATCCATAATTCTTCCCGGCATTGCTCCAATGTAAGTTTTCCGATGCCCCCGGATGTCTGCCTCGTCATGCACGCCGCCTAGAGAAATCCGGACATATTTCCGATTCAAACTCTCGGCAATTGAGCGTGCAATTGAGGTTTTTCCTGTTCCCGGAGGCCCCGCAAGACAGATAATATTGTTAGTTTTCCCATCCGTCATGCAGTGGACGGCAAGATGCTCTAAGATACGCTCCTTCACCTTTTCCAACCCATAATGAGCGCTGTTTAAAACCTCCTCTGCATACCGCAAATCACGCGTTTCCTCCGTGCGCTCGTTCCAAGGCAAACACAAAATCTGATCCAGATAGTTCCGCGTGACTGCCGCATCCGGAGAATTGGGCAATGTATGCTCCATCCGTTCAACATCCTTTAAAAGCTTTTTCTCCGATTCCGGTGAGAGCTTTAATTCGGAAATTTTCCTGCGGTATTCTGAAATCTCCTCCTCAAAGCCATCATCCGTACCTAATTCCTCCTGAATTGCATGCAGCTCCTCGCGAAGATAGTATTCCTTTTGGTTCCGATCCATCCGTTTTTTCACCTTTTCGGAAATATGCTTCATGATCTCTAAAATCTGTGCCTCTTGATTTAAAAGTTCAATCAGTCTTTCCATACGATCGTAGACATCAAGCGTTTCTAAAAGCTCCTGCTTGTCGCTGTATTTCAAATCAATATTCGCCGCCATCGCGTCCGCAACCGCACCCAGACCGCCGCGCTTTAAGCTTTCCATAATCAGACGCCTGTTAACCTTCATGCCATTGGCTAAATACTTCCGGAATGTTTCCTCCAATGTGCGAAAAAAAGCTTCGTCCAAAAGCATTTCGGAAAGCTCCTCGTCTTTTTCATCCTCTAAGACCTTCACCGAAGCGCTCATATACTGGGCAGAAGCCTGTCCATGCAAAACTGCACCACGCACCTCGCCCTCAACAACAACCCTCATCATACCTCCCGGCAGACGAACCGTTTGTTTGATTTTTGCAATAGTTCCAATTTCGTATATATCGGCTAAAACCGGCTTCTCCACATCCGGATCCCGCTGCGCCGAGATAAAGATTGTATGATCCTGCTCCTGCGCGGCTTTAATCGCAGCCTGCGACAATTCCCGGACAACGTCAAAGCTTAAATCCGCCCCCGGAAATACCACTAATCCCCGCAGCGGAAGCACCGGTAATGTTCTCGTTTTCAATATTCACAACCCTTTCTTATATAGACATAACTCTACAAAATATATTATACACCACTCTCCGTTAAATTTCAACCTTTTTCCACAAAATCTGCACCTTAAAAAAATTAAATTTTTGGTCTATCCCTGTATTTGGTTAAAAATAGCGCTTGATTTTTTTTTTATTATGTGTTATACTAAGAGTGCAACTAATATGGGGATGTACCGGATTCGACGGGGGTAAGGAAGCTTTTATAGCAGGCAGTGCCGGGTAACGCTTTATTCTGCCCAATTTTTTAAAAATAAACGCTAACAATAATTTAGCATACGCTGCCTAACGTGCAGCCGTCTGATCTGTGAGGACCACGGCCCAGAATCAGGCGAATACCAGTGGTGAACGTGAATGGAATCCTGCTTCTGATTCCGTCATGATTTTTGAAGCTACTAATACCAGAACCTTGGCTGTGTGGTTCGGTAAAGGGAATGTAAACATAGCATAAGCCTGTAGAAGTAGATGTGGATTTGCTTTCGGACACGGGTTCAACTCCCGTCATCTCCACCATTGATTTTCACGCACCGAAAGGTGCGTGATTTTTGTATTATTTTATTGGTGCATTGTTGTTTGTTCTGCCTAAAATGTAATCAACGGATGTATTATAATAATCGGCAAGCTTAATCAGCATTGAAACAGGAATTTCTCGAATACCGCGTTCATATCGTGCATATACTTGGCGGTTACAAGTAAGATAATCTGCAATTTGCTGTTGAGTTAAATCGTTATCTGTTCTTAAATCGTACAATCTTTTAAAAAACATCAAAATCACCTCTTGATTTTAATGTTACCATATGGTAATATAATATTAGCAACAGGATACCATATGGTACCGCGAAAGAGGGATTTTAAATGAAAATAAAAGTAGAAT
>RQCD01000061.1 GCA_008668455.1 Clostridia bacterium | reverse complement strand
TGATAAAATAAGAGATATAAAAAAACAGAGGAGTTATATACAGATGATTCAGATAGTAGGCATTCGATTTAAACCGGCAGGAAAGGTGTATCATTTTTCTTCCGGTGATTTAAAATTAGCTCCCGGTGATCATGTCATTGTCGAAACGGCACGCAGCGTTGAGATGGGCAAAGTGGTTGTCGGAACACATGCAGTTGAACGGCAGGAGGGCAGCAAGCCCTTAAAGCCGGTACTCCGCGCCGCAACGAAGGAGGATCTTGCCCTGTTCGAGAAAAACCGGGCAAAGGAAAAGGAGGCTTTCGCCATCTGCCTGGAAAAGATCAAAAAGCATAAGCTGGATATGAAGCTGATTGAAGTGGAATACACCTTTGACGGCTCGAAAATTTTATTCTACTTTACGGCAGACGGAAGAATCGACTTTCGGGAGCTGGTAAAGGATCTGGCAAATGTTTTCCGCACACGAATTGAACTTCGGCAAATCGGTGTGCGTGATGAATCCAAAACCATCGGAAGCTATGGCATCTGCGGACGTTCACTCTGCTGTTCACAATTTTTGGGTGAATTTGAGCCGGTATCAATCAAAATGGCAAAGGAACAAGGCTTAAGCCTGCACCCGACAAAGATTTCCGGAGTCTGCGGCAGACTGATGTGCTGCTTAAAATATGAACAGGACGCCTATGAGGATTTACTCAGAGTCACTCCAAGAGTCGGTTCTACCGTCCGAACCCCAGTCGGAAAAGGTGTTGTGGAATATGTCAATATCTTAAAAGGTCTGGTTAAGGTAAAGGTAGGTGACGATAAGGAAACTGCCCTGCAGGAATTCCACACCAGCGAACTGAAGGTTCTCAAACGTCCCAGCCGGGATGCAAAAGAGGATAAAATTGACGAGTCGCTGAAACATTTAGAATAACCACACCCCGGACGGATTTGCTGTCCGGGGTGTTGTACTATGTTCACACCGTCAATTTCAATTCTGTTTCCCAAAAAAGGTCCGGCACCGCAGCAGCTTAAAGAACTCCCAAAAGCATCTGCGGAATGGCAAAGCCGATCGTCATGAAGATGGCGAGCAGAATCGATTCCAAAAGGCGCAAAATCCCGGAAAGAATATCGCCCTTAATCATAACCCGGACTGAATTTGTGATGGCAAGTCCGGGAACTAAAAGCATAATATCTCCAATTAAAATGCTGGAGAGCTTTCTCCCCCAGCCAATCCGGATCGCTCCGGCAGCAATCAGACCGCATAGAACTGATACTACAAAGACAGAAAAGATTCGGTTTAGCTGACGCTTTGCAAAGCATTGATCCAGAAAATACAATACCACGCCAATCGCAGCAGAGATCGCCGCATCCCGTACACCGCCTCCAAAAAAAAGTGAAAAGGATGCGGCAACAAACGCATATACCACCGACTGAATTCCGGTGTTATAGCGTTTTGATTCAATCTCCTCCATCCATTTTCTTGCTTCTGAAATTGGCGGAGAACCGACACAAATTTTCCGGCAGGTGTCATTGAGCTTGTCCAGATAATTAAGATCCGTCTGATAATGATTGATACGACGGAGTGTGGTCTGGCTTTTTTTGTCCTTCGTCACCGTCAGATAGATCGCGTTGGTCAATGCAAACACTTCTGCATGCGCACCATAGGCTGTGCAGAGCCTTCCAATCGAATCCTCCACACGTGAAATCTCCGCACCGCTAAGAAGCAGCCTTTCTCCAAAGTCCATTAAAAATTCTGATAATTCCTCCATAGAATCCTCCCGAATGAAGTATGGGGTTTTCTGCACAAATCATGCAGAAAACCCCGGAATATTCTTAGCAGCAGGGATTGTCACAGCATCCGCCGCCAAGCAGGCCGCCGTTTCCATTGTCACAGCAGCAGAAAATCAGAACGATAATAATCAAAATCCAAATCCATGAATCGTTATTACCGCCACATCCTCCAAATAAACCCATAAGACTTCCTCCTTTTACGGAAATTTTAAGCAAGCTGCTTATAGTACACCATATTCAGGAGACAGCAAAAAGGTTACATGGGTTTTTCATGAAAAATATAAACGCCGTTTTCAGATTTTGTCAAAAAGAGTAAAACCTCTTTTCCAGGTGCGTGTACCACGCAGCTCCACCCATCCGGGAGCGCTGTAATCTCCGAATAGGACGCACCAGGATAATGCGTTTGGACATAGCGCGAAACCGCATTGTGCTGATCAGAAAACCGAATCGGATTGAATGCACCGCGCCCCTTTGCAGCATGGTAAATGCCGGCTGCAGCAAGCGCAAATAAAACAGGAATCCATTTATTTTTTTTCATGCTGATCACCTTATTTCTCTAAAATCGATGTCTCCACAAAACAATAATCTTCATTCCATACGATCTCCGGGTTGTAAAACGGAGACTCTCTCCGGTAGAAACGATCCGGTCCAACACTGATTGATTCGCCTTCCTCTAAATGATGCGGTCCTAACAAATTGCGCAGATTATTCACCAGGGTGAGTGTAACGGTATTTTCCCCGGCTGTCAGCGAATCGCCAAGCTCCAGAGAAAACGGATTCCAGATCAATGTTTTTTCCTGTTTTCCATTTACCGAAACGCCAACGGCATTCAGACCGCGTTTTTCCACATCAAAGCGATAGTCACAATCCGGCAGGGAAATTGTTTTCTTAAGGGTCATTCTTCCGGAGAAGAACGGGAATCCCTGCTGTTCCATATTCTGAAGTGTGATTTCCTTTGGCATTTCAGTCAGGGTAAAGCCGCCGTGATACCGGACTGCATGCCGGTCAAGCCTTTTAAATTCTCCATCCGTTTTCACGCCAAAGCTGCCAATCAGGAACATACCCTCAATTTCCATGTTATAATACAGCTTATTCTTTTCCGTCTCGAAAATCCGGCTGTTCCGAATCATTTCATAGACCTCCTCCGACTGTTCAAAATCACAGGTCAGAACAATCTCATTTTCGCCTACGTGCGCAAGCGCTGCAATCGGCAGCTTGCGGAATGCAGCATCCCGGAAATATCCTGCATCTTTCTGCTCCAATTGCTTTCCGTTGACGGTAATTTCAAACCGTTCCGGTGTTTCACATACCAGGCACAAATCCTCACAAACCGACTCTGCATAGAATTGAAACCGCAGCTTTACCGAAACTTTTTTCCCAAGCGCATTTGCCCGGTCGCCGACATCTAAGATATATGCGTTCTCGTCGATTAACTCGCCGTTAAACCAATAATCGCAAGTATCTAATACCAGCGCGTTCGGCTCGGACTCTGTAATTTCCCATGCCCCATCCAGCGGCAGAGCCTTAGTCGCCTTTTGCTCCGCTTGTTTATAGGCATGTCCGGTGCGGTCGTCTAAGATCACAACACTGGATAACGGCGCAAAATCAAACACCTGCGGAAAATCGCATAGCTCTCCATCATCATTCAGCATTTTTCCCCTGACTCCAAAGGCTGCCCGATAGCCCTGATCGGTGGAATTGACAAAATAGTGCATGTCATAATCTTCAAAGGAGCGCTTTGTATAAGTAATTTCCGGAACGTCAATCACCGAATTCTCCGGCACTTCCTCTTGTGAAAGCAGCTTTCCTCCGTTTTTCTCAAATTCATCTAACAGCGCCTTTGTGGAATCTAACAGTACCTCGCCGATCGGACGGACGATTTTCGTGTAGCGCTGTTTTCCGACAACAATCGCTTTCCCCTCCACATGCGCATGCCGGGAGAGAATTGTTTCATCTCCGAGATCAAACAGCACATGCTTTTCCTCCAAAGTACGGATTGCATGATCAAATTTTTCCTGCAATTCATTTAAGCCAACATTCTGGTCATTGTCAAACAGCGTCCATGCTGTTGACTGCGGATGAATCAGCAGGGTGGCAAATTCCGGTTTTCCCTCTGCTAAAAGCATTCCGATCCGGGAGGTGACGTCGATAAATTTTGCAAATTCTTTCCACCACGGCTGCTGATAGTACATTGCCGGCGGATAGTCTCTTTTCCGGATTCCGCGCAGGCTATAGCCCTCCAAATGCGGGCAGAGAAGATTGACACCGCGCACCATCTGCGCCTCATAAATGCCGCGCAGCTCCTCAAAGCTGACATTATGTCCGCACATAGCAAACGTTTCGGACAGAATCTGCTTTTTTCCTAACTGGTGTGCAACCGAGGAAACCTGTAAGGGCGTCTGCGGAACGGTTTTATTCCGGGAAAGCCAGTCCATGCCCGGAAGATGGAAAAACTCATAGCTTGGCATCACCGCACCGCTTGAGGTCAGCTGCGAGAGCATCGTCTCCTCTAAGAGCATATGTCCGGTCAGCTGCATGCCATGTTCCCCGCAGAAATCATAAATCTGCTTTGCAAAAGCATTGGTGAACAAATCAGTCACCAGCTTCCAGAATTTCAGGCGCGTGTCCTTAAAATTGCCGACTTCTAAATAAAGCTCATCCAAATGCTCTAATAGGTTTTCCGAATAACGCTTTTGGTATTCCTCCTCCAGCACAAAGCTCCAGGGGATTCCCTCGCGTGACAGCTGCGGCTCATCAGTAAAAATACCCGGCATCTCCGTTCCGTAGCGTTTTTCATAAAGCGCATAGGAATTACGGATAAATTCTTTTACTACTTTTTTATCTAAATTATCAACGTAAAACGGATTGACATCATAATAGAAATGATAGCCATGCAGATTGCAGATGGTGCGGTCGGTATGACCCTCGCCCTTTTCCATACGGAGATATTTCTGCTGATACTCAATTCCCAAGCCATTGACCTTTCCTGCTGCAAAGCCGCTCGGCCAGCCGTTTTCATCATATGCCCACGCGCCCATACCGCGTTTTTTTCCCTCGGCTACACCGGTATCAACATTGGCAAACCATTCCTCACCTAAATACTCAGTTTCCAGACCGCCGCGTGCGTGCATAAAATAGCCGCCGATCCCGGCTTTGTCCATAATCTCAATCTGCCGTGCAGTTTCCTTTTCCTCTAATTTTTCGTTCCATGACCAAAACGGAATCGGCCGGTATTTTTTCGGCGGATTCTTTAAAGCTTCCAAATTCATATGCTGTCCTCCTGCATTTTCAAACATTCTACTGATATTATAAAGTATTTTTGTGAAATTGTAAATAGTTTTTTGGTTTATTCTTGCATTTTACATCTGATTGTGATATAATTGTGCAGACAAGGAGGGAATTGCATATGATACGGAAAGCAAAAAACCAGGATTTAGACGCAATCGAGAAAATGTATGAGGAAATTATCACCGCGCCACCCCTGCCCGATTCCTCGGTAGGATGGATCCTGGGAGTTTATCCGACCCGGAAAACAGCAGAGGACGCACTGGGACGGGAAGATCTGTTTGTTTTGGAGGATGAGGGGCGCGTGGTTGCATCTGCCATCATCAATCAGGTACAGGTACCCTCCTACCGCGAGGCAGACTGGGCATATGCTGCGGAAGATTCTGAGGTAATGGTTTTACATACGCTCTGCGTTTTTCCGACCGAATCAAAAAAGGGTTACGGCAGACAGTTTGTCGCATTTTATGAGGACTATGCAAGGGAACATGGTTGCACCGCTCTTCGGATGGACACAAACCAGAAAAATAACCGCGCGCGCAAAATGTACGCACGGCTCGGCTATCATGAGGCAGGCATTATTGCATGCAATTTTCAGGGAATCCCGGACGTAGGCTTGGTCTGCCTGGAGAAAAAGCTATAAATCCGACTGAGGGATTGTCCGCTAACAAAAAAATCAAAGGAGAAAAAAACATGGAACTCAAAGGAAAAACAATCAACTTTTTAGGCGACAGCATTACAGAGGGAGCAGGTATTGAAGATCATCTGGAATGCCGCTACGACAATGTGATGCTCAAAAAATACGGTCTAAAGGAAGTTCACAACTACGGAATCGGCGGAACACGGCTTGCCTATCAGACAAAAATTTCTGCAGACTGTCCGCAGTTTGACTTATATTTCTGCGGCAGAGTATGGCAGATGAATCCGAACACCGACATCATTGTCGTATACGGCGGCGTGAATGACTATCTGCACGGCGACGCACCATTTGGTACAGAGGAGGACACCACCCCGGCAACATTCTGCGGCGCAGTCAACTATCTGATGAAATTCTTTCATGACAATTACGCCGACAAAACCGTTGTATTTATGACGCCGGCGCACTGCTGCGTAAATGGCGAATGGCCGGACGCTCAGCCGTCCGCAGGAAACAGCCGCCCGCTTTCTGACTATGTGGATGTGATTGCAAAAGCAGCTGAGAAAAACCATTACCCCTGCTTAAATCTTTACAAAAACCCGCCTTTTAACCCGAACCTGGAAGAAGATCGGCTAAAATACACCGTTGACGGTTTGCATCCCAACGCTGCCGGACATGCCGTTTTGGCAGATGTGCTGGCAGATTTTATCAAATCTCTTTAAAAAAATGGGGATGTAAAAAAAGAGTGCAAAACGTTCTGTGCCTTTTTTGACGTCCCCATATTTTTTATCATTCAAAATCAGCCATATTCCCCAGCGGTCTTAATGATAAAATTTCCCATTTTTGGTTCTTCGCAATTTCTGAAAAATCCGCCTCGTCTGCACGCACCTCTAAAAGCCGCATGCGCGTTCTTCCGATCAGTTCTTTAGAAAGCGTTGTTTTTCCAAAGCCGCAGGGCGCCTCAAACAGCAGGACTCTGCCGCTTTTGAGAAAGCGTTGAAAACGCTCCGAAATTCTGTCCGATACCATAACCGTATTTTGCAGTCTGACCACCTCTATCCTTCGTCAGAGTCTCCCTTTACGCAAGGGAGCTGTCGGCACAAAGCCGACTGAGGGATTGTTCCCTACATATTTCTATTTTATCATACCACATTCCAACATCCTTGTCATCATACCAAAGTATATTTTTTTACATAAAATTCTTTCGGAATTGCTTTGGAGAAATGGATTTTACCCTTTTAAACTGCTGAATAAAATAGCTGGAGGTAGAAAATCCGGTTTGCATGGCAACCTCAGTCACGTTCAGATCGGTGGTAATCAAAAGCTTTTCCGCTTCGTTAATGCGAATGTAGTTTAAATATTCACTAAAGCTTTTTTTCATTGATTTTTTAAAAAACCGCGAAAAATAACTGTAGCTCATATTGCAAAGACCGGCTGCCTCCTCGGCGGTGATCGGTTCTGCATAATGCTCTGAAACATAGTCAAACACAATCTGCAGCCGCTCCATCACCGGCTGTGCAAGCTCTAAGGAAACTGACGCACCCTTATCATTCCAATACCGCAGCACCCACAAAAAGATCTGATTGATCAGAATTTTTGCCGCCATTTCGTAGCCGTAACGCTTTTTGTCCATCTCCTCATTTAAGGAATACAAAAGCTCTTTCACTCTTGAACCCTCTAATTCCTGCGCTGTAAATATTTTCTGATGCTTTGCCGTCTCCAGCAGAAATGGCAGCACATACTGAAAATCCGACTGCTCCTGATAAGAAGAAAAAAGCAGATCCGGCATAAACTGCACCACAATATAGCACCCAAACCCACAGCGGATTAAATGTACCTCCTTGGAATTGATAAGCACCATATCCCCCTTTTTAAACTGATAGTACTCACCGTTTAGCCAGATTTCATTTTCTCCCTCGATGACATACAAAATTTCAATATACTCATGATAATGAGCATTCACGATTCCGATTCCATCGTTATACTGCGTACCGCAGTAAATCGGCAGAAGCCGTCCGTTTTCTGTTCGCTTATCTTCATATAGTCCTGTTTCCTTCATAACCATCACCCATGACAAAAATTTGATACTTTTGGATAGCTTTATTATATCATACAATCAAAAAATATGCTATACTTTGCTTGAAAATAGAAAAATATTTTGTCACAAGCTTACAAAGGTAAGCTTACCGCCGGTCAGAATGTCCGGCGCACTGTCCAAAAAAATTCAAATTCAGAAAGGATGAAGAACATGGCAGAAGACATTTTAAACATGTTTAAAGAAAACCAGGAAGGCGAGAAAGCAGTTGATGCATCGAAAAAGGTTAAGGTCGGCATTATCGGAACAGGCTGGATTGCAAAGGCACATATGCAGGCATATCTTCAGATGCCGGACGTTGAAATCGTTGCCGGCGCAGATTTAGTTCCGGGAAAAGCAAAGGAATTTTTCAAGGAGTTTGGTCTGGAAAATGTAAGATGCTACGAAAGCCACACCGAAATGCTGGAAAAGGAAACCGATTTAGACGCTGTCAGCGTTTGTACTTATAACCGCACCCACGCAGTCTGCGCAATTGATTCCTTAAAGAAAGGCCTGCACGTTCTCTTAGAGAAGCCAATGTGCGTAACCACAGAGGAAGCAGTAGAGATCATGAAAGCAGAAAAGGAAAGCGGAAAAGTTCTTTCTATCGGATTCCAGCCGCGTTTTGACCCGAACATGCAGATGATCAAAAAAATCTGTGAATCAGGCGAATTAGGAAAAATTTATTACATTCAGACAGGCGGCGGCAGACGGCGCGGCATTCCGACACCGTTCGGTACAACCTTTATTGAGGACAAAACCGCAGGAATCGGCGCATTGGGCGATATCGGCTGCTATTCTCTGGACATGGTATTAAATGCAATCGGTTATCCGAAGCCTTTAACCGTTTCCGGCTATAAATCCGCATACTTCGGAACAAACCCGGATTATTACAAGAACCCGGATCATCCGGAATACGCAAAGCTGTTCGGTGTAGACGATTTCGGCGCTGCATTCATCCGTTTAGAGGGCGACATTCTCTTAGACTTCCGTATTGCATGGGCAATGAATATGGACACACCGGGAGACACCATCATCCTCGGCACAAAGGGCGGCTTAAGAATCCCGTCCACAGAGTGCTGGAACGGAACGGTCGGCGGTCCGATGACCATTTATCACGAGGTTGCAGGCGAACAGGTTGAAACGCAAATCCCGATCATTCCGAGCGACGGTCTTGATTTATTTGCAAAGAAAATCCGTACTTTCTTAGACGCTGCAAAATACGGACTTCCTGCTCCGGTTCCGTCCTCGCAGATTCTCTATAACCAGGCAATTATCGACGGTTTGGTGAAGTCTGCAAAAGCCGGTCATGAGGTTGAAATTGTTATTCCGGAATGAGAAAGGTGAGAAATTATGAAAAAGTTTAATGTTGGCGTACAGCTTTACTCCCTCCGCGACATGATGGAGAAAGACGTAGAGGCAACCTTGAAGGCTGTTTCTGAAATTGGTTATAAATATGTAGAATTTGCCGGCTATTTCGGCAAAACTGCCGAGGAAATGAGAGAGCTTTTAGATCGCTACGGCTTAAAGGCAATTTCTGTTCATCAGGGCTACGACGTATTTTTAACCGACGCAAAGAAAAATATCGACTATTTAAAAACCTTGGGTGTAAAATACTGTGTAATCCCTTGGATGGATGTATCGCAGCATGCCGGACATCCGAAATTCGAGCAGACCGTTGAGGAAATCAAAAAGGTTGGCAAGGAATTAAAGGAAAACGGTATTCAGCTCGGCTATCACAACCACGATTTTGAGTTTGATAAATTCCAGAACAAAAACCTGATTGATTGGCTTTATGAAGCCGTTCCGGCAGACCTTCTGGAAACAGAGTTTGACTGCGGCTGGGTAACCTATGCAGCAGAAAATCCGGCAGAATACATCCGGAAATACGCAGGCAGAACCCATATTGTACATTTAAAGGACTTTACCTGCAAGCGCTTTAAGAGCGGTCCGGCATATCAGCTGATCGACGACGACGGAAATCCGATGGATGTTAAGACTGATTCCCGTGAGGATAACGGCTTTGAATACCGTCCGGTTGGTCAGGGCAAGATGAACGTGCCGGAAATTCTGAAAGCATGCGACGAGGTTGGCGTAGAATACCTGATTGTTGAACAGGACGACTTCACCAATATCGAACCGTTAGAGGCTGTAAAGCAAAGCTTTGAGTATTTAAAAAGCTTAGGAGTTTAACAAAAAAAATACGGTGGAGGGCGTATGCCCTCTGCCGATTTTCTCTATCTGAAAAAGGAGGACACTTTTATGAAGCTTGGCGTTATGAATCCGGTATTAGCCGGCATGAGCTTTGAAGAAGCATTAACATATTTAGAGAGTCTGGGTGTAGACTGCATTGAGATCGGAGCAGGCGGCTTTCCGGGCAACAACCATTTAAAACCGGAGGAGCTTTTAGCGTCCCCGGAAAATGTGACAGCATATAAAAAACTGTTGTCCGATCATCATATTGAAATTTCCGGCATCAGCTGCCACGGAAATCCCCTCCATCCGCAAAAAGTAATTGCAGAGGATTTCGACCGTCAGTCCCGGAATGCAATCTTAGCAGCAGAAGCATTAGGGGTTGATACCGTCATCGGCTTTTCCGGCTGCCCCGGCGACTGCGAAACCTCAAAATATCCCAACTGGGTTACCTGTCCCTGGCCGGATGATTTCGGAAAAATTTTAGACTGGCAATGGAATGAAAAGGTGATTCCATACTGGAAAGAGATGGCGGAATTTGCAAAGGCACACCATATTAAGAAAATTGCATTTGAGATGCACCCCGGATTTGTGGTATACAATCCGGAAACACTCTTAAAATTGCGTGCCGCTGTCGGTGACATAATTGGTGCAAACTTTGATCCGAGCCACCTGTTCTGGCAGGGAATTAATCCGGTAGAAGCAATCCGCGCAATGGAGGGAGCAATTTACCACTTCCACGCAAAGGATACCCGGATTGACGAGCGCAACTGTGCAATTAACGGAGTCTTAGATACAAAGGGTTACGGCGACATCAAGAACCGTTCCTGGTCATTCCGCACCATTGGCTATGGACATGACCAGACTGTTTGGAACGACATCATCAGCATGCTCAAGACTACCGGTTATGACGGCGCAATTTCGATTGAGCATGAGGACGGCTTAATGTCCCCGAAAGAGGGCTTGGAAAAGGCAGTCAGCTTCTTAAAGAAAACTTTAATTTACGAAAATCCCGGAGAAATGTGGTGGGCATAATGAAAATTTATCAGGTTGCATATATTGGTTTCGGCGGCATGGCTTCGCATCATTTCAAGCAGTCGCACGAGCTTGAGAGAATTCATGTAAAGGGTGTATTTGACCTAAATCCAGAACGGATGGAGTATGCAAAAAGCGTGGGACTTTATCCCTATTCCTCCCGTCAGGAAATTTTAGACGATCCGGAAATTGATTTGGTTCTGATTGCCGTTCCAAACGATCTGCACAAGGATTTTGCCATTGAGGCGCTCCGTGCCGGCAAGAACGTGCTTTGTGAAAAGCCGGTTACCATCACCTCGGATGAACTTGCGGAGATTATGCAGGTAGCAGAGGAAACCGGCAAGATATTCGCCATTGACCAAAACCGGCGCGTCAACAAGGACTTTGTTCTGATGAAACGCTCCATTGAATCCGGCATTCTGGGCGATGTTTATGTGATTGAATCCCGTGTTGAGGGTTCGCGCGGCGTTCCTGCCGGCTGGCGTACAACAAAAGCTCAGGGCGGCGGCATGATGCTCGACTGGGGTGTTCATCTGATCGACCAGCTGATGTATCTTTATGATGCAAGGGTAACCTCCGTATACTGCAAAATGTACAGCATCAATTACCCGGAGGTGGACGACAATTTTCGCCTGACCATGCAGTTTGATAACGGTGTAACCGCACATGTAGAGGTTTCCACAAATAACTTTATCACACATCCGCGTTGGTATGTGCTTGGTAAAAACGGAACACTCCAGATTGATGATTGGGATTGCTCCGGAAAAATTGTCCGCTGTGTCAAGCGTGAGGACACATGGGGCGCTGAAATCACCAAAAACAAGGTTGGTCCATCCAAAACAATGGCGCCCAGAAGCGAGGATTCTGTAGAAACAATTCCGCTTTCTGCGCCGGAGGATGTTGTGGATAACTTAAACCCGGTTTACTGGCAGCTGATCGACGCATTGGATGGCGTTGCTCCCTTAAAAATAACCCCGGCACAGGCGATGCGTGTGATGCGGGTGATGGAGGCAGCATTCCAGTCTGCCGAAACCGGAGACGCAATTCACACAAATATTTAAATAAGAGGACAATCCCTCAGTCACGAAGTGACTGAGGGATTGTCCCGCCAAAAAAGGAGACAATACTATGATTCGAGTAACAGTTTGGAACGAATTTATTCACGAACAAACAGAAGAACCAGTCAAAAAAATATACCCAAACGGGATTCATCAGGCGATTGCAGACTTTTTAAAAACAGACGAAGAGCTAGAGATCAGAACAGCAACACAGCAGGATCCGGAGCATGGATTCTCCCAAAAAATGCTGGATGAAACAGATGTTTTGATTTACTGGGCACACGTTGGGCATGCCGAAATTACCTATGAGGAGGCAAACCGTGTAAAAGAGGCAGTATTAAAGGGCATGGGAATCATTTTTCTGCACTCTGCACATGCCTCACGTCCGTTTTCAATGCTCTTAGGTACAAGCGGCTCTCTTTCCTGGCGTGAGGACGGAGACAAGACAAGACTTTGGATTCTCTCCCCGGAGCATCCGATTTTAAAAGGGATCAACAAACCGTTTATTGAACTGGAGCATGAGGAAACCTATTCAGAGCGTTTCGACATCCCCGCTCCGGACGATCTCCTGACAATCACCTGGTATGAAGGCGGTGAGGTATTCCGCAGCGGATGCTGCTGGAAACGCGGCTTAGGAAAAATTTTCTACTTCCAGCCGGGACACGAAACCTATCCGATTTATTACAATCAGGATGTGCAGACCGTCATTAAAAACGCTGTCCACTGGGCAGCGCCGGAATACAGAATCCCGGAAATTGAATTTCCGCAGATTACGGAAAAGCTTGAAAAGTAACCCAAAGCAGCAACCCCCGGAGCATCGCTCCGGGGGTTGCATTTATTTAGAAGGGGGGACTGAAGCGAGGGATTCTCTTGATTCCCTCTGCTTGTTACTTAGTGATAGTCACTCTGCGGTTATCCTCATCCCAAGTAACGCTTGCGCCAAGCTTTTCTGCCACAAAACGTGCCGGTGTATAGGTACGGTCATTTTCGATAAATGCCGCAGTGTCCATTTCATAGGACTTGTCATTTACATAAGCAACATTCGATCCGATAATCAGTTTAATGGTTGTGCTGCCTGATGTGATTGTAACAATCCGATCCGCTGCATCCCATGCCACCTTTGCTCCTAACTGCTCAGCCACAAAGCGTGACGGAGTAAAGGTACGGTCGTCCCGGATAATCGGTGCAACATCATTTTTTACGCTGCTGCCATTAATAATCGCATTGGTATTTCCAATCGTCAGAATCATGGAGTAGCCTTCATTCTTTTCCCACTTTGCATAAATGGAATAGGAGGTGGTTACCTTGGTGTCAAAATCGTACTTCGTTTTAAAGCCGCTGTCAGCATACCAACCTGCGAAATGATAGCCTGCCTTTGTCGGCTGCGCCGGCTCTTTCACGGTGCTGTTTCTGGGAACCATCACCGGCTCAATTCTTGAACCGCCGTTTGTGATAAATGCAACCTGAAATTCTACCGGGCCGGCTAAGATACCGCCGGTTTTTCTGATTTCAAACTTTGCTTCTAAATCGGTATCCTCTGTTGCAGTAAAGGAATAGGTACTATTTGTGGAAAGCCGCGTTCCATCCTGATACCAGCCCTCCAGCTGATACTTATTAACAGGAACAGCCGTCAGCGTTACCTCGTTACCCCAGACATAATCACCAACACCATAGATTTTCCCGTTCTCCGCCGTTGCTGTAATCTTCACACGGTCAGATTCCGGAATGACAATGGTCATTGCCGCTGTCTCTGCTATATCCTCTGCATTCGCCGCACTCTTTACCTCAAATACAACCGAAACCTCGGTGTTCTCTCCAACTGGAACAATCGTTCCGTCGATTTTTAGAATCTCCGGCTTATCCGAGGATTTCAGGCTTACCATGAACCCATCCGGAACGGATGGCAAAGCGAGCTGTCTCGTATTTTTCACAACCAGCGGAGCGCTTAACTGCGCTGCTACGTCTGCTGCCTTTAATTCTGCCTTGATGGATGCCGCTGTCTGGAACGTGTCCGATGCAAGCAGATAATTGCCGGCATCTGCACCCGTCAGGGTAATATTTGAAATAGTAACCGGAATATTGTCTCCTGCGTCTGCGGATGCAAACTGAGCTGTTGTCTTTTCGGTATCAATGCGGACATCATCTCCGGAAACAATGCCGTCTGCCCGGAAGGAGGATGGATTTAACACCGCATTCTGTGTTCCGTCTGCCGCTTTGGAGAATACCGAAAGTGCGGTGATCGTAAGCGTTTTCGCCGCAATTGTCAGCTTGGAATCCGCATAGGAGATTTCATAGTTTGCCGACTCTGCACCCGACAGCTTTACATCATAGCTGCCAACTGCCTTTTTATAGCCGCTTGCTTTTACTGACGGAGTAATTGCATTCCGATCCGCCTCGGAAACAAATCCGTCTCCGGAAATCGGCAGACTGATCGGATCTCCATAGTTCAGCGTGGTTTCCGGCATGCTGAATCTGAGCGCTTTCTTTAAAACAGTCAATGTCTTCGTTTCTGATGCAGGTGCATAATAAGAATTTCCTGCCTGATTCACAGTAATTTCCGTCTGGCCTGCACCCAAAATCTTCACCGTTCCATCCGCTTCTATCGCTGCAACCTCCGGATTCGATGAGGTATAGGTAAATTCGGAAAGCTGTGCATGTTCATCCGGGTCAACCAGGAGCTTAAAATCTGCGTCTCCGTAGGTTTTTTCCGGAATTGCATAGAAGTTCAGCTTTTGTACAGTCTTATCTACAATCGTCAGTTTTCCGGGAACATAGGTCAGCTGATAATTTGCCGGCGCTGCAAGCGAGCCTTGCAGGATATCATATTCGCCTGCCTCCTCACCCGGCGCTCTGGAAAGTGTGCCGGAGAGTGCGTCTGTTCCGTAAAGCTGTCCGTCGGTCAGATTCCATTTTAATTCCGGATCCTGATCGCCCTTGCCCTTAACCGGACTTTGCGCTGTCACAGTAATATCCGCCGGCCGGATTGTTGCCTTTAAATTCTCCGGCTTTGCAACATTGTAATTCATCTTCTTTTCGCCGGAAAGTACAAATTCATCCGGTGTAACCGAAATATCTGCACCGATTTCCTCCTGAGCGAAAATACCGGTGGCGGGCATTGCAACCGTAACATCATCACCCTCTATGATTCCTTCTGCCAC
>RQCD01000014.1 GCA_008668455.1 Clostridia bacterium | reverse complement strand
CCTTAGATTCCGTTTATGTGGCATTCTCCCCCGCAACGCGATGCCCATATGTGGATGTTCGCGACCAGGAGCAGCAGAGCGCTCTGTGGATTTTCGCAAAGGAGGAATATGCTCAAAACTGCAAGCTGCATTTTGCTAAGGAGTATATTTTTACCGATATCGTAGAAATAAAAAAAGAAATGCTCCAGAATTTTGCAAAGAATCTTCCGCGCTGGGGCTTTAACACGCTGATTTTAAACAACGGCGTACACAATCTGGTATTTCCGCTTGCAGCATGGATCGGCACAGTCAACTACAGCTGCCCGATCAACCCAATGCTGCATATGCGCAGATTGGATTTTTATCAGGCGCTGCTTGCCTTTAATAAGGTTCCCCAGACAAATCACACGCTTTATGAACGCCATCACAATCCGCAGATTTTAAAGGCAAAGGAATCCATGATGCTCTTTGAGCTTTCGCGTGCACAGTATACAGTTGTGATGAAATCGGTGATACAGAAGGACGCACAGGGAAAGGAAGCTGAAATGACCGAGATTCCGACTGTGAAAAAGGACGACACACCATTTCTTCTGATCTTTACCGACATGCTGGAATATTCCGCCTGGAAAGACGCAAGTGATTTTAAAACTGAGAACGGAAAAACCGTTGCAAAGGTCCTTTCCTTTGAAAACCTCTGCAATATGGCAAACGATACGAAAACCCAGCTTCTTCTCGACCGGAACGGCTGGTGCTTTGAAATGACCGAACAGCACCGCACAGCAATCGCACAAATTGCAAAGCAGGTGGCGGAGCAAACAAAGAAATAATTTCAGAAAGGAGGATGTGTTTTTTTGAAACGTTTTTTTTCGGAATCCATGGAGCTTTTCAAAAAAATAAACGAGGATCAGGTGATGGTATATGCGGCGCAGTCGTCCTTTTATCTCATCATCTCCTCCATCCCCTTTTTGATGCTACTGTTATCGGTTTCGCAGTATTTTCTGCCGATCTCCGAATCAGTGGCATTTGGCGCGGTACGGGCAATCTTTCCGTCAGCAACACAGCCATTGGTGGAGCTGGTTTTATCGGAAATATTTTCAAAATCCGGTGCGTCCTTAGTATCAGTCACAGCGATTTCCGCACTTTGGTCAGCATCGCGCGGATTTGCCGCAGTGGAGCGCGGTGTGAAAAAAGTGTACCGCCTGCCGCCGCACCGTTTTTTTGTGATTGATATGCTGATATCACTTTTATACACCTTAGCGCTCATTTGCGCACTGATGTTAAGCCTGGCGGTGCTGGTATTCGGCGGAAGTATTCTAAGCATGTTAGAGGCACATATTCCCCATTTGATCCACACGCTGCACTGGATTCGCTATCCTGCAAACCTGTCGATTCTGATTTTCTTTTTTGCCATGATCTATCAGACGTTTTCCGGCAGAAAAATCAGATTCCGGCATCAGCTGCCCGGCTCGGTTTTTACCGCAATCGGCTGGGTTGTTTTTTCGTGGGCGTTTTCTATTTATATCGAACGCTTTGCGAACTATTCATATATTTACGGAAGCCTTGCGGCATTGGTACTGTTAATGCTCTGGCTTTACAGCTGTATGATTATTCTGCTCTGCGGCGCAGAAGTGAACATGCGGCTGCTGTTTTTTGAGACACAGAAGAAAGAAGGGAAATAAATGATCAGCTTTATTGGAAACGGAAATATGGGTCGTGCCATTTTAGGAGGAATCTTAAATGCCGGATCTTATCAGAAAAATGAAATCACGGTGGCAGACTGCAACCGGGACGGACTTCTAAAAACCGCCGAACAATACGGCGTTTCTATCACAGACAAAAATACTGAGGCTGCAAAGGCAGCGGACATTTTAGTTCTGGCAGTCAAGCCGCAGATTCTTTATCAGGTGATTGCAGAAATCCGGGACGAGGTATCGGAAGGCTGTCTGATCATCTCCATTGCCGCCGGACAATCCATTGAAAGGATTGAAAAAGCGTTTGGACATCCGATTAAATTAGTCCGTGTGATGCCGAATACACCGGCACTGGTGGGCGAGGCGATGTCTGCCCTTTCCCCGAACAAAAACATCACGGACAGCGAGCTTTCCGCGGCAAAGGATATTTTTTGCGGTTTGGGAAAGGCTGAAATTGTACCGGAGCATTTAATGGACGCAGTAACCGCTGTGTCCGGATCGTCTCCCGCCTATGTTTTTATGCTGATTGAGGCTATGGCAGACGCAGCAGTGGAGGCAGGAATGCCGAGAGCACAAAGCTACACCTTTGCGGCGCAGGCCGTTTTGGGTTCTGCAAAAATGGCTCTGGAGCTGGGAAAACACCCGGGCGAATTAAAGGATATGGTCTGCTCCCCCGCCGGAACAACAATTGCGGCAGTCAAGGTTTTAGAAAATGACGGCTTCCGCGCAGCCATTATGAACGCGATGGAGGCATGCGTAAAGCGTTCACAAACATTATAGAAAAGAGGATATTATGGAGATTCAAAGCTATATTGACTGTCTGGATCAGGCAGGACTAATTTTGAAAAAAAAGATTTCAGCACTGCATGAAATCAAAAATATTTCCTATAATTCAAAGGAAGTGACCCCCGGAACACTCTTTCTCTGTACGGGTGCGCATTTCAAGCCGGAATATCTGACTGGTGCAATTGCCGCCGGGGCATGCTGCTATCTTGCCGAGCAGGAATATGATGTCGAATGCGACTATATCATCGTTTCGGATATTCGCCGCGCGATGGGATATATTGCAAACCTGTTCCACCACAAGGTTTGGGAAAAGCTGAACCTTATCGGCATTACCGGAACAAAGGGAAAATCGACCACTACCTATTTTGTACGCTATATTTTAGACGAATATTTAAAATCGCAGAAAAAGCCGCAGAGCGCAGTAATTTCCTCAATTGATACCTATGATGGAGTGGAGAATTTTGAATCGCATCTGACCACCCCCGAACCGTTTGATCTACACCGCCATTTTCAAAATGCAGCGGACAGCGGAATTGAATATCTGACCATGGAGGTTTCCAGTCAGGCATTAAAATATGACCGAGTGTTCGGCGTCACTTTTGATGTCGGCTGCTTCTTAAATATCGGCGAGGATCATATCAGCGATATTGAACATCCGAATTTTGAGGACTATTTTCATTCCAAGCTACAGCTTTTTAAGCAGTCGAAAACAGCTTGTATCTGTCTGGATTCTCCCTATCGGAGTGAGGTGTTAGCAGCAGCAAAGGACTGCGAACGTGTGATCACCTTCAGTTCGGAGGATTCCTCGGCTGACATTTATGCCTATGACATTAAAAAGGTAGAAAACGATACCACCTTTATGGTTCGTACCCCGGAATTTACCCGGGAATTTACCCTGACCATCCCCGGTCTTTTCAACGTTCAGAACGCTCTGGCGGCAATTGCAATCTGTACTGCTCTTAAGATTCCGGAGCATGACATGTATGTCGGACTGATGAAAGCGCGTTCCTCCGGCAGAATGGAGATCTATTCCAATGCCGACAACAAAGCAATCGTCATTGTCGATTACGCACACAACAAAATGAGCTTTGAAAACCTGTATCAGTCAGTCATAAAAGAATTTCCAGGCAGACGGATTTTTACCGTTTTCGGCTGTCCCGGAAAGAAAGCGTTTCAGCGGCGGCACGATCTTGGCGTGTTGTCCGGGAAATATTCCGAAAAGGTATTTTTAACCGAGGAGGACGCAGGCGAAGAACCGGTTCGGAAAATCTGTGAGGAAATCGCAGAGCATGTCGCATCAGCCGGCGGTCAATATGAAATTGTGGAGGATCGCGGCGAAGCGATCAAAAAGGCGATTTTCTCTGCCGACACCAAAAGCGTGATTTTAGTAACCGGAAAAGGAAATGAAACGCGTCAGAAACGCGGAACAGAATACATCCCCGTTCCGTCTGATGTGGATTATACCTTAAAATATTTAAAGGAATACGACATTTCGCACCGAATCGACAGCGCCGAGAAGATCAGCAGCTTTCAGGACATTTTGCCGGCATTCCAAAAGCTGTACCATAAAACCATTGTGATTAAAATGGGCGGCAGTATTATGGATCGTCCGGAGCTGATCGAAAATATATTTGAAGATATTGCACTTTTAAAAATGGTGGGCGCAAGAATTATTGTGGTACACGGCGGCGGAAAGCAGATTTCCTCCCAGCTGTCCAAGGAAGGAATTCAATCGGAATTTATCAGCGGCTACCGCGTCACCACAAAGGATAGTATTGAAATCGTAGAAATGGTTTTAAGCGGCTTAGTAAACAAGCATTTAGTGCAAAAGCTGAAAAACCATAAGCAAAATGCGGTCGGTTTATCCGGCAAGGACGCAAACCTTTTAACGGCTGTGAAGAAAACGATTCCGGAGGGAGATATTGGCTATGTCGGCGAGGTGATATCGGTGGACGATACCATACTCCGGTTAATGTTAGACGCAGATTACATCCCGGTGATCTCTCCGATTTCCGCAGATAAAGCCGGAAACACCCTAAATATCAACGCAGACGATGCCGCTTTGGCAATTGCAGAAAAGCTTTCCTGCGACACGCTCGTCTTTCTGACCGACGTGGACGGTCTGCTCTTAGACGTGACAAATGAAAAAACACTGGT
>RQCD01000094.1 GCA_008668455.1 Clostridia bacterium | reverse complement strand
CCCGATTTCATCCGACAAGCGGATTGCTTCTTCTTTGAATTCCTTACTGTACTTCGACATTTTCTTTCCTTCTTTCTGATTTCTTTTATTATATCAGATTTTTGGGTGTTTGTCGACTCTACTTAAAGTATACCATTCCAGCTGATTGCCAGGGCATCATTCACTAACGCCATTAGCTCATCACTTAAATGACCTATTTTCTCTCTTAACCGTTTCTTATCAATTGTTCTGATTTGCTCCAGTAATATCACGGAATCCTTGTTCAGTCCAAACTCCTTCGCGCAAAGCTCAATATGCGTGGGCATTTTCGCTTTATTGATCTGCGAGGTGATGGCTGCTGCGATTACCGTTGGGCTGTATTTATTTCCGATGTCGTTCTGAATAATCAGAACCGGTCTGACGCCGCCCTGTTCGCTGCCAACTACAGGACTCAAATCGGCATAATAAATATCTCCTCTTTTTACAATCACCACTATTCACACTCCGTCAGTTTTTCCTCATACTGCCGTAACGCTTCGTTATCGGCATCAAAACACATTTCTGCTAACGAAAGATTTACAAAAGCCATTTCCTCATAGCCTTTTTTCAAACTGCGGCATTGGTTAATCCTGCGGTATTTCCGAACCAGACATAATACCGTGCGGACATTTTTCCTGTCCCCGTTCAAAACAAGTCTTGAGCCGACCTTTTTTAGCTGTGACAAAGTAATCAGGCCCCCCGTTTTTTAATTTTCCATGATACTATAAATTTTCCAGGTAATTGATGACTGTCTCCACCTCCCCGTTTTTCAGGTATATCCGTGGAATACGCTTGGCAATCACGCAGATTATCTCATAATTGATGGTTCCAATCCATTCTGCCAGATCGTCTGCTGTCACAGTATCAGCTCCGAAAACGACTACTTCGTCACCTGCATTTATAGTATGAACATTTGTTACATCAATCATACATTGATCCATACAAATTCTACCGATTACAGGTACTTTTTCATTTTTTGCGATCATTTGTGCCTTACCGCTTAAAAGCCTTGTATATCCATCGGCATAACCAATCGGTACCGTAGCAATTCGCGTGCGGTGATTGGTTATGTACGACTTTCCGTAGCTGACGCCTCGGTTTTCCTCTAATTCCTTCACCATCGTCACTCTTGCTTTCACGCTCATGACCGGCTTTAGGGAAAGCTTTGTTTTGTCCACTTCCTCAGAGGGGTAGAGACCGTATAGGATCACACCGGCACGCACCATTTCCAAATGCGTTTCCGGATACATCATAATTGCGGCGCTGTTTGCAATGTGCCGGATCGGAATTTTGATTCCGCGCTCCTCCAGCATGCTGCAAACCGTCATAAACCGGTTAAACTGCAGCTTTGTGTAGCTTTGATCGTGCTCATCCGATGTGGAAAAATGTGAAAAGATTCCCTCAATTTCAATTCCCGGCAGAGCTGCAATTTCTGCAATCTCCCGGCATACCGCATCGTCATCTACTCCGGTGACAAATCCAATCCGGGACATTCCGGTGTCTAACTTAATGTGAATTTTTGCACGCGTGTTTTTGGAGAGCGCCGCATCGGATACTGCCTTTGCCAGCTCGTAATCAAACACTGCCGGCATCAGCTGATAACCAATTAAATCCTCTGCATCCTCGGGCATTACAGCGCCCAGAATCAGGATGGGAACTGTGATTCCGTCATTCCGGAGCTGCTTTCCCTCATCCACACAGGCAACTGCCAGATAATCTGCACCCTCATCAATCAGCGTGTTTGCGACTTCACGCACACCGTGACCATATGCGTCTGCCTTTACGACCGCCATGATTTTTGCTGACGGATTGGTGATTCGTCTGATTTCGTGTATATTATATGTCAGGGAATCCAAATCAATTTCTGCCCAGGTTCTTGTTTTCATCTTTTTCCTTCCCTTCTATTGTATCATATTTTATGCTGATTTTCCACAGGTAAAATCAGGTTTTTTATTGCCGCCGGGATTTCTGAAATCAAATCCATAGCGCTCATAGAATCCTCACCCAGCCTTTCTGCTGCAAGGTCTCCTGCTGCGCCGTGCAGATAAACTGCTAATGCCGCCGCGTCAGCCTCCTGCAAGCCGCGTGCTAAAAATGCCGCAATCATGCCGGCTAAGACATCTCCGCTGCCGCCGGACGCCATGCCGGGATTTCCGGTTGTGTTGATCCTTTGCTCACCGTCCGGCGCTGTAATAACGGTATGCGGTCCCTTTAAAATCAGCGTTACCCCATGCTCCTGCGCAAAAGCTTCCGAAGCCGTCAGCTGGGACGCTTCAATCTCCGGAAGTGTAAGCCCGGAAATCCGGGAAAACTCCATTGAATGCGGTGTCAGAACCAGTCCGGCGCTACAGGCATCCAAATAATCCATATGTCGGGACAAAAGATTCAGCGCATCTGCATCTACCACAACCGGTGCGCTGGCTTTTGCAAAAACCTGTGCTAAAATCTCTGCTGTGTCCTCGCTCTGTCCCATCCCCGGTCCGATCAAAACCGAATCGCACCAGGAAAGCTTTTCTAAAATTGCCGGGATGGCATCCCTGGAAAGCTTTCCGTCCTGCTCCGGCAGGGAAAGGGTCATGGGTTCAGTCAATTTTTGCTCCAGGATTGGGTTGATGGATTGCGGCGCTCCTGCAAGTATCAGTCCTGCACCGCATTTTAGCGCCGATTGTGCCGCCATAGCAACCGCACCGCTCATTCCTTTTGATCCGCCTATGATCAAGATTTTTCCATAGTCTCCCTTTTGCGAATAGGCAGAGCGCCTTGGCATCAGCTCGCGTGCTGTGGTGCGGTCAAGCAGGCTCACCGTCACATTTTGCTGCTCCATAATATACTGCGGAATTGAAATATCCGCTAAAATAATTTCTCCGGCATAATCTGCCCCCGGATAGAGCAAAAGTCCGCGTTTATATGCTGCAAAGGTGACTGTTACATCTGCATGTACCGCCGCGGAAGCTGCTGCTCCGTCATCCGCGGAAATGCCGCTCGGAATATCCACCGAAAGCACCGGAATCGGAAGCCGGTTAATTTCTTCAATCACTTCTCCGGCAATTCCTCTCGGCTCTCCGGAAAAGCCTGTTCCAAAAATAGCGTCTACCAGCAGATCATGCCTAATATTATGATATTCAAAAAAGGTTTGCCTGGTGAGTTCTATGCTTTTTCCACCCATATTGGTGTAAATTTCATAGTTGATCAGCGCATCGCCCTGATAATCTGTTCCGCATACAAAATAAACCGCCATATCAATGCCGCGGTTTTTTAAATGACGTGCAATTGCCAGTCCGTCGCCGCCGTTATTGCCTTTTCCGCAAAATATGCCAACGCTTTTCGGTTTTCTTTTCAAGATTTCCTGTACACAGGCAAGCGCGGCATTCTCCATTAAAACAATACCCGGAATCCCTCCAAGCTCCTCTGCCGTGCGGTCTAAATTGCGCATTTGCTGCGCCGTACAAACCTTCATATTCTTATTCCTCTATTATAACAAAAGCCTGAGCATATTCCCGGCTATGTGAAAGCGAAACATGCACCCTGCCGGCGCATGCCGCTCCCCGGTAGGCTAAAAGATACGGCTTTCCCCGCTTATCACGGAGAATTTCAATATCGGTCAGCGAAAAGCCGGAAACCCCTGTTCCAAGCGCTTTGGAATATGCCTCCTTTGCCGCAAAATTTGCCGCATAGGACTCTGCACTCCTTAACAGCCTTTGTTCCTCCTTTGTGTACACACGTTCTAAAAAGCGCGGATTCTGCAAAAGGCGTGCAATCCTTTCAATCTCAATCAAATCCGTGCCGATTCCGCAAATCATAGATGAACTGTACGCGGAGCCATCTTTTTAATCGACTCCAGCATTTTCTCGTTCGGACAGAATAAAATTCTGGTTTTTCCGCTCTCTCCGGCAACATAGTCCACAAAATACTCTAGATTCTCTCCGCCGCGGACATCATAGGTTTTTGCAATGGAGGCAGTATTCTCAAATTCATGCCGGAAATTCGGATCATCACATCTGGCACAAAGCTCGATGGTCTTAAAATCCATGGATAGCATGCGTTTTCTCCGCATTTTAGCCACAATCCGATCTACGTCCATTTCACTGTTGGTCAGAATATATTCATATTCCACATTAATTCCCTGGATCAGCTTCCACGCACCCCAGCCAGCGCCGACAATCAAAAAGAGTCCTAACCCCATCAGATACCGGTTAAACATTAAAAGCAGCATCCAGACAATGACGCAAGCCAAAACAATGCCGACTGCCTTTAGATAGTCCTGTGCAGTTTTCTTCTTTTTTACAATATATTCAATAAAAACATCCATATTCTTATTCCTTTCTTTCGCCGTGTGTCTTTAACACTTCACATAAATTCCGGAATGCCCGTCCGCGGTGACTGATTTTATTTTTTTCCTCGGCGCTTGCCTCTCCAAAGCTTTTTTGAAGCTCGTCCGAACAGAACACCGGATCGTATCCGAAGCCGCCGTGTCCGCACGGGTCTTTCAGAATTGTTCCGTGTACCTCTCCGCGCACCGCAATTTCTGCTCCGTCCGGAAATACAACTGCCGCGGCAGAAACAAATTTTGCGCTCCGGTTTTCACATCCGTCTAATTCCTTTAAAAGCTTTTTGATACGCTCTGTATCGGTGGGGGCATAGCGTGCCGAGTAGATTCCCGGTCTGCCGTTTAATGCATCCACACAAAGTCCGGAATCATCTGCAATCACTGGACAGTCGCAATGCTTTGCCACAGCGCGTGCCTTAATCAGAGCGTTTTCCTCAAAGGTTTTTCCGTTTTCCTCCGGTTCTTCCGAAATGCCGGCATCTCCCTGCGAGATGACTTCATATCCCAGCTCGCCTAAAATCTCCTGCATTTCCATAACCTTGCCCTTGTTATGCGTCGCCGCAATCAACCTCATATGAACCTCCTTAGCAAAAGCAATCCTTGTATCTTGCCATATAGTTGAAAATGATCTCAATTGCTGCGTCTGCTCCGTGCATTTCACTTACAACCGTCTCCTTGCCCTCCAGCGACTTATACACGCGGAAGAAATGCGATATTTCCTCTAAGGTATGCTTTGGCAGCTCGGAAATATCGTGGTAGCAGTTCATGGACGGATCGTTAAAAGGAATTGCTACAATTTTTTCGTCCGGACGTTCATTATCAATCATTTTGATCACACCGATCGGATAGCACCGTACCAGTGTCATCGGAACAATTGTCTCCTGACATAAAACCAAAACATCCAGCGGATCGTCGTCGGCTGCATAGGTGCGCGGAATAAATCCATAGTTTGCCGGGTAGTGGGTGGAGGTGTAAAGCACGCGGTCCAGGCACAAAAGTCCTGTTTCCTTATCCATTTCATACTTGTTTTTTCCGCCCTTTGGGATTTCGATACATGCCATAAAATCTACCGGGGAAATTCTTTTCGGACTGATATCATGCCAAATGTTACTCATAAGACCCTCTTTTCTATTTACCTTGGTTTTGATATGCTTTCTTTTATTTTATCACTTTTTCTCCGTCTTGTAAATTGTTTCTGAAAAATATTCATATTTTTTTAACGGTATCACAGTGTTTTTTCCTCGTCTGCTTTTTCTTCAGACTTCACCCTCACCTCTGCAATCCTGTGGTGTTCCACCTTTGCGATGGTGATGGTCAGGTTCTGATACTGAAAGCTTTCTCCGGCATCCGGAACCTTTTCCATCTGCTCCATAATCCATCCGCTTAAAAGCGAGCTTTCCGATTCGGTTTCGATGCCAAAGCGCTTGCAGAAATCATCTAAATCCATTGCCGCATTCACCAGATATGTATCCTTGCCGCAAAGCCGGATATCCTCCACTACTTCGTCGTGTTCGTCCCAGATTTCGCCTACCAATTCCTCTAAAATGTCCTCCATTGTGACGATGCCGTAAGTGCCGCCGTATTCATCCAAAACAACTGCCAAATGGGATTTCGATTTTTGCAGCTTTTCAAGCATATTGTCAATTTTTTCATTTTGCAGAACAAAAATGACCGGGGATAAAATCTCCTCCACACTTTTTTCGGTTACCCCCATGCCGGTATAAAAATCCTTTAGGTGAATCACACCGATAATATTATCAATGCTTTCCTTATACACCAGGATTCTGGAGAATTTTGAGGTCTGAAATGCCTCTGCAATCTCACTTTTTTCTGCCTCTACCGGTACTGCCTCCAAATCGCCGCGGTGTGTTAAAATATCCTCGGCAGAAATGTTGGAAAACTCAATCACGTTCGTTAAAAGCTCGCCCTCATTTTCATCAATGCTGCCGTCCTGCTGCACTTCCTCCACCAGCATCAAAAGCTCCTCCTGCGACATGCCGCTCTCGCGTTCCATCCGGAGCAGCCTGGAAAGAAGCTTTTTCCACATGGAAAACAGAAAGGTCAGAGGTGTTAATACCCAGATCAGCGCGCCGATAAAAGGAGCTGAAAACATCGCAAACTTTTCCGGGCAGTCCTTGGCAATGCTTTTGGGAGCAATTTCGCCGAAAATTAATACGACAATTGTCAGAACCACTGTGGAAAGAGTAACACCTGCATCTCCTATCAAACGAACGAAAAACACCGTTGCGACAGACGCTGCCGGGATATTCACAATATTGTTTCCAATCAGAATTGTGGATAACAGCGTATCATATTTTTCGGATAAATCCAGCGCACGCTTTGCCTTTGTGCTTCCCTTTTCTGCCATTGCTTTTAGCTTTGTCCGGTTCATAGACGAAAACGCCGTCTCGGTTGCCGAGAAATAGGCTGAAAACATCACCAAAACCACAATCAAAAGAATATAAGATAAATTACTCACGCTCTTTTCCTCCTACACATAAAAAAGGCATGCGAAAAATATCACGCACGCCAATAAAGCTCCTGTTGTGAGCTGTTTTTTGCATCATAAACTGAGTGTTATCGTCACTATCGTCCGCGTCCATCAGCTT
>RQCD01000113.1 GCA_008668455.1 Clostridia bacterium | reverse complement strand
TCTATAATGAAAATGATCTATTAATCGGAACAGACACCTATGAATACGAGCTTGCTCCGGGCGAGGAAAAAACCGAAATTGCGAACATAACCAACCCGAAGAAAAAAGGCGTCTATTACATCATGCCGGAATCCGAAACGGCAACAGAACAAAACGGAATGTACGGAGAATATGTGAAGGACGACGCGCATAAAAGAGTTGATTTTTCAATTTCCTTTCTGTTCAAGGCAGACGAACTGAATTTTAATGTCGGAGTCAACAACCATAACGGCGATCATGAAAAGATAGCGCAGATTGAATCTGCCATAGGAATTGGCTGGGTCCGTGAGGGTGCAAGATTTCAGTCGATCGACCATGTGGAGGACGGAAAGTACAGGATGTCTGAAAAAAGCATGAATGTGATCCGGGCATATAAAAATGTCGGTATGAAATATATGCAGGAATCCAGACCGCTTTGGTATGAGGTGAATCACTGGCTGAACGGACCAACCTGGAAACAGGCATACGGTGCAGGCGGACTGCCGAGAGATGATAAGGAGGCGGAGGAATATGCACAGATTACTGCTGATTTTGTAGATCAGGCAAAAGGACTGATTGACAATCTGGAAATCTTTAATGAGCCGGATATTTCCGACCCAAACCATGTCAGCACGGCACAGTGGAAAAATATTGTTGACCGTGTGGTGGAGAAGTGCAGAAAAATAGATCCTGATATGGATATTTCAGGTCTTGCAATGACGGATCTGGTTTTACAAAAATCTTTCTATGAAAACGGCGGTCTGGAAAATCTGGATCAGAACACCCAGCACCGTTATGACTGGAGCGGCGTGTTTGATCCATGGAAATTTGCATACTTAGAGCCGAGATCATTCCTGGATTTGCAGAATCAGTATAAGAAAATGCCGATGTGGCTGACCGAGATTGGCTTTATCTCGCAGGACATTCACCAGCCGGGTAATCTGCACGACAAAAAGGCATGGTCATCCGTGTTCCCGGAGGGTGTTCCAAGACATATTCATGCAAGAAACTTTACTCTCTGTACGGCTGCCTTTAACGGCTGGGGACTTTATAATAAGTGGTTCTGGCACACAGCAACAGACTTTTCCGATCCGACCGAACGAGAGGATTGCTTAGGAATCTTTAATACCTGCTATGAGGATACGGATTTTATCTACACACCGTATACGGCAAAGCCTGCATCAATAGCGCTTGCAGCAACAAACTACTTTATGCGTGATGATGTGGAATCCAAGGATGTTTACGGTACAACCGAGGAGGGAATCTGGGGATTTCATTTCTTTGAACCGAAGTTAAATAAGGATGTGTTTGTCCTCCAGGCACAGTATGGTGTCAGCGGCAATAAGGCATTCCGTCTTGGCTGCGGATCGGTGGATATTTACGATATCTACGGAAATCATTTAGGAACTATGAAATCAGACGATGGAGTTTACAGCTTTGAGGTGACAAATGAGCCATACTATATTGTAGGAAATTTCACAGCCTTTGAAGAAGCAGAAAAGAAACCGGAAATTTCTCCGGAAAAAATCACAGTTGATGGGATTAAGGGCGATATTGTCACCTTTAGCTTAAAGAACAATACCGGAAAGACCTATCGTACCTTTGCAGACGGACTTGAGATTGTTTCCAATGACGGCTTTGTGGGTGATACTGCAAAGATCAGCGTAAGACTGCCGGAAAATGACTACGGAAAATATTTCTGTACCCTGACTGTTCTGGATGAACAGGGAAACCTCGTGTTCTTCGGACCGGGCGAAACTACGATTAAAGATCCGCTCACGGTAACCCTTTCCCGGACAAAGCTTTCGGAAAATTCTGATACACGCTGGGGCGTTTTGGCAACTGTCCGGAATAATGCAAACGCATTTTCTCAAAGCGGAACCGTCTATCTGACAGCGCCGGACTATATGGTGGGCGCACAGAACACAAGAACTTTTTACGACCTTGCACCGCAGAGCAGCATCAGCTATGTATTCAAGTTCCCGGAAATGGTTAATAAGCAGTTTATCGGCGTGACTGCGGAGGTGAAGTCGGATCAGGATTTCATCAAGGACGTCAGCGCAAATATGGACTTTACCACCGGAAAATATGCTTATCAGAAGCCGAAAATAGACGGAGTCCAGTCGCCGGGCGAATGGACGGGTTCATGGTTCGGAGTGGAGCAGAAAGAAAAAATCGCGGTCGATTCTGCCGATATGATGGCAATGTGGACAGGAACGGACGATTTGTCCTTCACCGGTCAGATCATGTGGGATGAGGAGAACTTCTATTTCTTAGGAGTTGTCCGGGATGATGTTCAGTATAACGTATGCCTGCCGGGACAGCTGTTCTACATTGGGCGGGGCGACGGCATTCAGATCGGTATCACGGATGATGAAGAAATCAACTCTGTGCTTTCTGCAAAATTCACCGAAATCGGTCTTGCAGATGAGGCAACTAAGGGACCAAGTACCTGGTGCTGGAATATGCGCTATGAGGACGCGCGTATGGCAAAATCCTTAGAGCATGATGAGCGTGCCATCGGTCATTACGACGGCTATACCGTTTATGAATGGAAAATTCCATGGTCGGAGCTGTTCTATGAGGACTATAAGCTTGATCCGAGCAAGAAAATGAGAATTGCCATTCTGATTAATGATAGTGACGGACCGGGCGGCATCGGAAACGGACGAATCGCTATGGAATACGGCGGCGGTATTGCCCTGACAAAGGACGCAGTCGAATTTGCAAAAATAGAATTTACAAAATAGGTATCTTCCAAAAGGCGGCAGCTGCGCCGCCTGGGGGATGGTCAGAAAATACTCAGTTTGGAAAAAAGAAGGAGTGTTATTGTGAAGAAAAAAAGTATCATCAAAAGAGCGGCATGTGCGGTTCTTAGCCTTAGTATCCTATGCACCTCGCTGACTGCTTTTGCGGCAGGACAAAAATGGACGGAAATTTATTCCGGAGGGCAAAACCAAACCTCCCACGGAGGTTCTACGAATATTTTCACCGATCTTTATGACGGAAAGCTTCTGCCCGGAGCAGACGGAGAGGTTTACCGGATCACCTGGGAGGGAAAATGGTACGATTCCGGCATTGACGGCGGCGTCCTGAGAGCGTCGGACTCAAAAACAGAAAAGGAGCTTTTCTGGAGAAATAATCTTTCGATCAGTAATCAGATCCAAATGACTGATACGGCGGATAATCCAGAAAAATTCAAATTTATTATGACCTTTGATTTCGGAACATCGAAGGCAGTGATTGAAGTGTTTGACACTGACCGGACAACAAAGCTCGGAGAGCTGACGGCAGACCTGTCCGGCTTAGAGGGAATCACCGGAATTTACTACCGGCTTTGGAGCAGCGAAAACATAAATTATAGTAAAATCTCGGAAACCTCGCTTTTCACCATTGAGAAGGATACCACCGGAATCCCCGATCCGTCTGAGATCACCTGGCAAGAGTTTTATAAGGGGGACGGAGCAGACGCAAGCCATGGCGGTGAGGAAAAACACTATCATGATCTGTACAGCGGCGAGCTTTCTGCCGATACCGGGGATCAGTATGAAATCAAGTGGAACACGTCCTTTTACCGCGGCGGCGGTGTAAATAACGGAAATTTTATTCTTTCAGACGGAGAAAAGGAACTGATCCTTTTCACTAAGGAGAGGAATGCAAATAGTTTTGGAGACGGAATTGTATTTGGTGTTGGCACGGACGACAATCCGCACGCACTCGCGATTGATATTGTTTTGAATTTTGAAGAAAAAACAGCCAATATTCAATTCTATGATGACAAAAACCGTCAGATACCTTTGGGAGTAAAAACAGTTTCCTTAGACGCTTTGAATGGCGTGAAAAGCATTTACTACTATATGCCGGAGGTAAACGGCTTTACTTCTCCGAGATCATCCTCGGTGGTAATCAAAAAGGGCAGTATTCTGCCGAAGGTCAGAAATGTGAAAGGAATCACAAAGCAGGGAGCGGCTGAAAAGCTCTTTGGAGAGGACGCGCTTGATCTAACCAAAATCAAGGTGAATCCGGCTTTGGAAAGCCTCACGTTTGACCTGAATGCGCAGATTAATATGCAAAATATTGATCAGATTATTATGTTAAAAAAGGAGGGAGAATCAGAAAATCTTCTCACAGACTTCCGTCAAAAGGGTGTTGAGGTGACAGCAGATCTGACGGAGGAATTAGAGGAGAACACAAGCTATGTTTTGACGGTCGGAAAGGATATAACGGTAGCAGCCACCGGTTATGCCGCAAAGGATTCCTTTTCACTCAGTTTCACATCCGACAGACGGAAAATGACCGGAGCGGTCAGCGGGCTTAAGATTGAAAACGGCGCACTCGTCGGAAATGTTTCGTTTGCCAACGCAGCTGTGACACCAAAAAGCTGGGCAGCTGTTGCTGTCTGCTATGACGCAGCCGGAAAAATGATCTGGTGCGGCGCTTATGAGGACGGACAGAGCGTGGAAACCACTCTGGACGATACAATCACAATCGCA
The DNA here is from genome assembly GCA_008668455.1 of Clostridia bacterium. GTDB lineage: Bacteria > Bacillota > Clostridia > UBA1381 > UBA1381 > RQCD01. Next base: position 599 of record RQCD01000113.1, on the reverse strand, counting down.
TTGCCGGACGGCACGCTGCCGGAGGGGACAGTCAAAACAATCGTTTATCTTTGGGACAGCGTTGCGGCATCGGAAATCTATGCCGCAGGAGCAATTGCAGAGGGTATCTAAGAATTCAGATTCGAAAGGATGAAAAGAATGAAAAAGAAATTTTTATCTGCGCTCATGGGAGCAAATCTGTTAGTTACAAGTCTTGGCTTTGCCGGAATTACTGTAAAGGCAGCGCCGGCAGAAGCCTGGAAAAATGTTTATATCATGGAAGCAGCGCCGGCAGACGCAAAGCAAATCGTCTATTTTGACGGAAATCTCTCCGGCACAAATGATGAGGTTTATAAAATTACCTTTACCGCAAATCATTATCAGACCGGTGTTTATGTATGGGTACTTACGGGTGCAGCCGGAGAAACAGTTAAGGAATTGTTCTATAAGGACGTAATGACGGTAGCAGAGGGTGACGTAAGAGGTTCGTTCGACAGATAATATGCCTTTGCAGAAACCTCTGCGGCTGCAAACCCATATACTGCAACAGTAGAAATGGTTGTTGATTTTTCAACAGCAACGCCGACTGCGGATATCACATTCTATGATAAGAATAGAGT
>RQCD01000082.1 GCA_008668455.1 Clostridia bacterium | reverse complement strand
AGATAAAATTGATAAAGCAGAAACTGCTACTAAAGTTCATAATACAGTTGGCAGATAATTTAGGAAAGCAATTGAAGAAATTGGTGGTACAATGCCTGAAGATTTACCCACTCCCAAAAAAAGCATTGCTCAAATTGAAAAAGAACAGATGCAGAGGCTTAAGAAAAAAGCAAAAGAAGGAACTTTGATGCTTGATGAATAACAATTTTAAAATTCAATAAAATAGTTTGCCGATAATAAATATTTACATATCGGGCAGGAAAATCTATTATTCCTGCGGGTTCTAAAGAAAAATGTTAAAGGAAAAACAGTTGAAAAAATAGGGAAAATAGTAGGTCCTATTATTCACTGTTCGCCTGACTTGACGCGAGTCTATAAAGATTGTCGAAATTTGACGAAAGGAAATGAAATTATGAATTATACTCCCAGTGGAAAAAGGTACGAAAATATTGAATATAGAAAATGTGGTGAAAGCGGATTAAAACTTCCGGCAGTGTCTTTTGGTTTATGGCACAATTTTGGGGATAATGCCGATTTTGAAAATATGCGTAAGATGTGCTTTACTGCTTTTGATAATGGTATAACACATTTTGATCTTGCCAATAATTATGGCCCAGCAGCGGGAAGTGCTGAAATAAATTTTGGCAAAATCGTAAACGATGACTTAAAGGCATATCGCGATGAAATGATAATAAGTACGAAGGCGGGGTATTATATGTGGCAGGGTCCTTACGGTGAGTGGGGAAGTAAAAAATACCTAACTGCCAGCATAGACCAGAGTCTAAAAAGAATGAGGGTTGATTATGTTGACATTTTCTATCATCACAGAATGGATCCGGATACACCGCTTTATGAAACAATGTGGGCACTTGATAGTATAGTAAAAAGCGGAAAGGCTCTTTATGTTGGATTGTCAAATTACGACGGAAAAACGATGGAAGAAGCAGCAAGTATTCTTGAAGAACTTCATTGTCCGTTTATTATCAATCAAAACAGGTATTCTATTTTAGACAGAAGTGTTGAGATAAACGGTATACTCAAAAGTTCTGTTGAAAAGAAAAAAGGAATGATTGCTTTCAGTCCTCTTGCTCAGGGACTTCTTACTGACCGTTATTTAAATGGCATTCCGGATGATAGCAGAGTGAGGACGGACAGTAGATTTTTAAATGAAAACGCTTTGTCCGCAGAAGTGCTAGAAAAAATCAGAAAATTAAATAGAATGGCAAAAGATAGAGGACAAACTCTCGCACAAATGGCGCTTTCGTGGGTGTATAGCCATAAAGGTATTACCAGTGTTTTGATTGGAGCTTCGAAACCTGAACAAATACTACAAAATCTTAAAATGACGGACAATATTAATTTCACAAAAGAAGAGTACGAGCAAATCGATTCAATAGTTTTATGAAGAATCCATTTGTCTTGTTGATGTAGATAAAATGTATGATTTGATAGCTGACAGCTCCCTTTACACGAGGGAGCCGTTGATGCTCGTCATCTAAATTATACAGTCTTTATAGTAAGAGTGTCGGAAAATGTAGAAATAGGTAAATGGGAATTTGCAGGTGATCGGGTGAGAAAGCATTTAGTAAGACAAGAGGACGGTTCTATCGTCTTAGTATAGAATTACTTGTGTCAAGTCCATACAATTTAATAAAATAGTTTGCCGATAATAAATATTTACATATCGGGCAGGAAAATCTGATATGCCTGCGGGTTCTGATGAAAAGCAATGCAGAAAAAATAGGGAAAAGTTAGTAGGTCCCATTATGCTTTGGCATAACAAGGTTCTCCGAAATATAGAAATCTTTGATTTCGTTATATTTCGTGATGGTTCTTATTATTCACTGTTCTCCTGTCTTGACTTGAGAAAAAGAAAAGTTCACTATGAACTAATCTTTTTGAAAAATGCACAACTTTTTCGGTCGTATTAAAATTGACCGTCAGTGCCAGAAAGCACCGCTTTTGCGGTGTTTTTTTCTTTGTGCTTAAATTTTTTGATTTCTGTTTATCAGCTCCGTTTTGGAATTACACTTCGTATCTTAATTCTTAGCAGCAATGAACTGTGATTTACATCGTCAAGAGCGGAAAAATGATTTTGACTTCATTTTCCGGCTTTTTTTGATTGCAAAAAAGTTCTATTCACAGCACAGGCGGCATAGAATAGACAAAGAGATAAGGAGTGATTACAAATGTTAGTAATAAACAGTGAACAGGCTGAAAACCAATTTTTATTATACTTGCCAAGAAGAATCCGGAGGTATTTATATATGATTCCAATGGAGGGGTTAGAGGAGCTCCGGCTACGGCTGGGGCTGCCGGTTACGCTTTATTACACAGACCGCTGCTGCTATCTGACGGAAAAGGGGCAGCTGTCGCCGAGCTACACCGGGTGCATGGTGGCAACCATGGCGGATATTTCAGAGGGAATGGAGCTGATCTGTGATTCCTCGGTATATGCCGTTGAGAATGAAATCAAAAAAGGATACATCACCATTCCGGGCGGCCACCGCGTTGGAATCTGCGGAAGCGTTGTGGAGCATGACGGAAAAATCAGCAATATCGGACAAGTTTCCGGCTTAAACTACCGGATTGCACGCGAGATGATCGGCATTTCCAATCCGTTAATCCCCTACATATGCCCGGATAACGGGGTGCGCAACACGCTGATTATTTCACCGCCGCAATGCGGAAAAACAACGCTGCTCCGGGATGTGGTGCGGTCTTTGTCCGAACGCGGAAAAAAGATCAGCGTGATTGACGAAAGAAACGAGCTAAGCGCCATGCACCACGGTCTGCCAAGCTATCATTTGGGTGTATCTTCCGATGTTTTAGAAGGTGCGGGCAAGGAGGAGGGCATGCTCTTTATGCTGCGGAGCATGTCGCCGGATGTGATTGTGACGGACGAGCTTGGAGAGGAAACAGAGGGGCGCATGCTTTCCCGGATCATTCATTCCGGCGTCCGCCTGATTTCAACCATCCATGCCGGAAACCGGAGCGAGCTTTTAAAACGGGAGGAAATTTCCGCAATCTATCCCTATTTCCAATGCTTTATCACGCTGAGCCGCCGGGAGGGAGTCGGAACGGTGGAGGAGGTATACTGTGTGGATTAAGCTTTTGGGCGGCGGTATGATTCTTTTTTCTGCACCGCTTTTGGGTCAGCTCTGGGCAAGGCGGCTTTCGGTCCGGGAAAAAAGTCTGCGCGGTTTTTTGAACGCGTTTTCTATGCTGGAGAGCGAGATCAGCTTTTCCGGGAAACATCTATCCGACGCTTTTTTGCAAATCGGAAGAATCTGCGGCATGCAGATTTTCTCCGACACCGCAAAATCAATTACGGAATATGGCTTTTCAAAAAGCTGGGAAACCGCACTTTCCTCCTATCAAAAAACGCTTTGTCTCACAGGGGAGGATCTTGAAATTCTGATGATCTTATCCGAGCAATTGGGAAAAAGCGACCGGGACAATCAAATCCGGCATCTGCACCATGTTTCCACCCTGACCCGGAATCAGCTTAGAAATGCCGCCGATCAGAAAAAAACGCTTTCCGGACTATACCGCGGAATTGTTGTTTTATGCGGATTTTTTCTGATGCTGATGCTGTTATAAAAAAGGAGGGCGCAGGATGAATGTGGATTTAATTTTTCAGATTGCCGGGATCGGAATTGTGGTTGCGGTGTTAAATCAGCTTTTGGTTCGCGCCGGACGTGAAGAACAGGCGCTTTTAACCACCATTGCCGGCTTGGTGTGCGTTTTGTTTCTCTTAACCAGAGAGATCGGCGCACTGTTTGAAACCATCAAAACCATTTTTCATCTTTCGTGAGGTGAGGGTATGGATCTTTTTCAGGCAGTTTCAGTCGGCATGGTCGGCGCAGTTTTGGCATTAATGCTCAAGGAATGGAAGCCGGAGCTTTCGGCAGCAGTCAGCATTGCAACAGGGATTTTTCTTTTATTTGGTGTTTTTGAAGAACTGCGGGAGGTATTTTCGGAGTTTTCCGGACTGATGGAGCGCGGCGGCGTGGATCTCCGGTATTTTCAGATTGTCGTAAAAATTATCGGCATTTCTTATCTGGCGCAGTTTGGAAGCTCCATTTGCCGCGATTCCGGACAAACTGCCATTGCAGAAAAAATTGAGCTGGCAGGCAAGGCGGCGGTTGTCTCGCTCACACTTCCGATTCTGATTGCGTTTTTGGAATTTGTAATACCAGCGCTTTCCGTTTTATAGAAAGGAGGAAAGTCTTAATAAAATCGCCCATAGCACAGCTTTTTGCTCGGGGTAGCGTAGCGGCATTTCGGTAGTGAATGACAGTTCGGTGAACTGTCAGAGCCGAAATGTGACCGAGCCGCAGCGAGAAGTACCAGCGTACAGAGCAGTGGCGTTACCTAAATCAAAGATTTAGAACGCTGTTGCATGGCTCTCGTTTCCAAATTAAAAATTTGGACTCGAACTCAACCACTCGCTGCAAAGCAGCACTCTGAGCGATTTTCTTTCAGACTTCAATTTTGTGCTTTACATCACGGAAAGGAATGGTTATAAAGATGAAAAAGGTTTTGCTTTTCATCCTCCTGATGCTATTTGTTGGATTGCCGGTATTTGCCGAGGATACAACCTCATTAGAGGGAGAACCCTTTTTTAACGAAACAAAGGAGCAGATTTTAAGCGGAGAATTTACATTAAATCCGGTGGAGCTGTTTCAAAAGGGTGTGGACAGTCTTTTTTCCGAGATCAAAAAAAGCCGTGCGGCAATGCTTCAGATTTTGGTGATTGCCGCCGCGTCCGGGGTGTTGGGTCTGATGCAGAATGAGGCTTCCGCATCCGGTGAGGCAGGATTTTTTGCCTGCTTTTCGCTTTCTGCCATTGCCGCCATGCAGATCTTTTCCGAAACGCTTGGCTATGGCAGAGAGGTGATCGGCGCAATGACCGATTTTATCACAAAGCTTTCTCCCCTCTTTGCCGCCCTGATGGTGTCTGCCGGAGCAGTCACCTCTGCCGCGGCATTTCATCCGGTTTTATCCGGCGCAGTTTATCTGATTTCGGTTTTAGTGGAGCAGTGCTTTGTGCCGCTTGCGTACTTCGGCGCAATTTTAGGGATTGCGGGGAAAATTTCTCCGCGCGTGCAGATTTCCAATGCCACCCGGCTGATCCGCTCGGTCAGCAAATGGATGATGACCGCCGCGCTCACGCTCTTTACCGGAATCACCGCATTATACGGTTTTTCCGCGCCGGTTTTAGACGGCGTGGCAGTGAAAACGGTGAAATTTGCAGTCGGCAGCTTTGTGCCGGTTGTGGGAGGGCTGTTGGCTGATACAGTCGAAACGGTGCTATCCGGCACAAAGCTGATGAAAAACGCAGTCGGAACGGCAGGAATTTTAGCAGTGGCGGCAATCTGTATTGTTCCGGTTTTAAAAATATTTGTCATGCATTTTATGCTTCGGCTCTGCGCAGCGGCAGCAGAACCCTTAACCGACCGCCGGATCAGCGAAATGCTTTCTGATCTGGCAGACTCTGTGATGACCATTTATATTATGGTGCTGACCGTCTGCATGCTGTTTACCATCTGTATCGGAATCATCATGAGCGCTACAACATAAAGGGAGTGACCGTATGAAAGCATATTTAATCCGGATTGTTGCCGCGGCATTATCGGCAGCGCTTTCCGACGTTCTTGTGCCAAAGCAATGGAAAAAATACACCGGCATGATCACCGGACTGTTTCTCCTTTTGGTGTTGATCAAGCCGATTACGGATTTTCAAAAAACGGATTTTTTCTCTGATTATGCCCTGGAGGATCGGGAGGTTTCTGCCGGAAATGAAATTTATGCGGATCTTTTACGGCGCGAATTTTCCGAAAAAATTGCAAATGATGTCCGGGATCGGGTCAGATTGGAGTTTTCCCGGGATGTTTCGGTGGAAACGGAGCTTCTATTGGACGATCAGGGAAATTTAGAAAAAATTTGTTCCATCACCATCCGCGGAAACAAGCTTCCGGAGAAAATCCGGGAAAGAATCTCCTACGTATATGACGTAGAGGAGGTGATTTTGGTTGGAGAATAAGATATTTTCAAAAATCCGGAATACTCGCACGCTTTATCTAATATTAATAATTGGAATCATGGTCATGCTGTTTTCCTCCCTCCCCAAAAAACCGGCTGAGGAAAAAAAATTGCCGGAGATTTCGGAGGAGGAACGTTTAGAAACGCTCCTGTCGAAAATTGACGGAGTCGGAAAGGTGGATGTTTTAGTGACGTATTATGGCAGCGGCGAAAAGAATATTGCCTATGAAACCAAACAGAGCCGCCGCACCGGGGCGCAGTCGGAGGAGGAAAGCACAGACCGGTCGGTTGTATTATCAGACGGAAGCCCTTTTGTCACGAAGGAGAGCTATCCGGAGGTTAAGGGGGTGGTGGTCATTGCGGAGGTTGCAAAAAGCGCAGAAATCCGGGAGGAAATTTTAAATGCGGTTGTCACCGCAATGGGAATTGCCGCACACAGAGTTTGTATTCTATAGTAGGAGGTCATGTTATGATGATATTAAAAAGAAAAGAGATTATTGCCGCCGCACTGGTGGTGATGATCGGAGTGGCAGGGTATCTGAACTGGTCGTACCAGGATACAATCCGCGTAACAGATGGGGAAACCTATAGCGAAACCGGGAAAAAGCTTGGAGAGGCACAGTATGTCAGCACAACGAAAAATGACGAGGACGCTGACAAGGACGAGGCAGAAAAAAAAGAAGATAAAAAAGAGGACAAAAAAACAACAAAGGCAGAAAAATCTGATGATCAGGCAAAGAGTACCTCTGCTGACTACTTCACAGAGGCACGCCTGGAAAAAGAAAGCTCCCGTTCCAAATCCCTGGAAATTCTGAACCAGACCGCTGCAAATGAAAGCTTTGACGCGGATATCCGGCAAAAGGCACAGAATCAGATTTTGAAGATGGCAGAGGATGTGGAAAAGGAAAGCATGATCGAAAAGGTTGCCCAGGCAAAGGGCTATCAGGAGGTTGCAGTCTATATCGACGGCGACTCCGTCAAGCTGATTGTGAAAAAGGACTCCTTAAATGAGCAGGACGTGGCAAAGCTCAAGGATATTATTGTGGAGCAGACCGGGATTTCGCCGCAGAATATTAAAATTGTTGAAATGAAATAAAAATTCTACAAAATGTGTATAATAGGATTGAAGTTTTAAAAGGAATCTGCTATAATAGGGGTAGATACACATAAGGAGGAATTTTTATGGAAAATAACGATATTATTGAAGAAGTCATTGAAATCCCTGCCGAGGAGGAAAAGGAAGAACAAACCGGCTGTGTGAATATTTCCACAGAGGTTGTGGCTACCATTGCAGGGATTGCTGCCGGAGAAATTGACGGCGTTGCAGGCATGTACGGCTCGTTTGCCGGCGGCATTGCCGATATTTTTACCGGAAAGAAAAATCCGACAAAGGGTGTCAAGGTGGATGTGCAGGAAAAAACTGCTGTGATTGATCTTTATCTGATCGTGGATTTCGGTGTCCGGATTCCGGAGCTTGCCTGGAACGTGCAGGAAAACGTGAAAAATAACATTGAAACCATGACCGGTCTTTCGGTGGAACGCGTCAATATCCATGTGGAGGGCGTAAGCTTTGAAAAGGAAAAGGAAACGCCGAAGGAGGAAATCCTGGTAGAGGAAGCGGAAATGGAGGATCTCCCGGAGGATCAGAGCGAGGGACTGTAAAGTCATCATAAAAGCGCGCCATGCGGCGCGCTTTTATGATGGCAGACTCCAGGACAGATCCAATGTCTTTTTGTTTTTTGCACAATCAGTTAAATAAAGGTTCATCAGTGTTTGATATGGAATTCCGGAAATGTCTGACTGTGCCTTAAAATAACGAACCGTATCATTATCAATACTAATGTTTTTGTAAAAAATTATCTCTCCAAACCTTGACAAAAGCACAAAAGAATGAGATAATAAAAAGATATAAGAGTAAAATTTAGGAGGAACGACCGGATGGAAGATCAGAACAATATTGAAAAAACCTACGATCCTGCAAAGGTTGAGGATCGGTTATACAGGGAGTGGGTAGAAAAGGGATATTTTCACGCAAAGAGAGATCCGGAGAAAAAGCCGTTGACCATTGTTATTCCGCCCCCGAATGAAACCGGTCAGCTGCATATGGGGCATGCGCTTTACGAAACCCTGCAGGATATTCTAATCCGT
>RQCD01000042.1 GCA_008668455.1 Clostridia bacterium | reverse complement strand
GGACGTTACTCCGGAAGGCATCAACGCTGCTATGAAAGCTCCTGCTTCCGAATCCTTCGGTTACAACGAGGATCCGATCGTTTCCTCTGATATTATCGGAATCCGTTATGGATCTCTCTTTGATGCAACTCAGACAATGGTTTCTCAAATCTCTGACGATCTGTATGAGGTTCAGGTTGTATCCTGGTACGATAACGAAAACTCCTACACAAGCCAGATGGTAAGAACTATTAAGTATTTTGCTGAATTAGGCTAATGTAAAAAATATGGCATGCGGTTTTTGCACCGCATGCCTCTTTTGATTAAATCGTCAAAAATACATGTATCGTCAGAAAAATACGGTTCGGTACTTTCGCAATAACACACGTATGGTTTCTATCAGAAACGCTTACTCCTCATCCTCATCCTCCGGAGCATTCCAGTTGTGATATACATTCTGCACATCATCATTATCTTCCAGGTTTTCCAAAAGCTTTGTCATCATCAGAATCTGCTTTTCATCCTCCAGGCTGACCCTTGTCTGCGGAATCATTGTAATTTCTGCCGAGGACAGCTCATATTTTTTCTCTAAACAGTCACGCACAGCATGGAAATCCTCTGGGGAGGTAACAATTTCAAAGCAATCGTCCTCTGTTGAAAAATCCTCTGCGCCTGCCTCCAGGCTATCCATCGTCAGTTCGTCCTCATCTGCTCCGGTATCCCGGTCAATGATGATAATACCTTTTCGGTCAAACAGGAAGCTGACGCATCCGTTCTGACCAAGATTTCCGCCAAACTTATCAAAATAGTGGCGGACATCCGCTGCAGTTCTGTTTCGGTTATCACTCAGCGCCTCCACAATCACTGCCACACCATTTGGACCATAACCTTCATAGGTGATATTTTCATAGTTATCCGCATCAGTGCTGCCGGATGCTTTTTTTATGGTTCTTGCAATATTATCGTTCGGCATATTTGCCGCACGACCCTTTGCAATCGCATCCTTCAAGCTGGAATTATTATCCGGATCCGGACCTCCCGCCTTGACTGCAACAATGATTTCACGCTCAATTTTTGTAAAAATCTTTGCTCTCTGATCATCATTTGCACCTTTTTTTCGCTTAATTGTACTCCATTTTGAATGTCCTGACATATTACTCTCCATTCCGCCGCATAAAAGCGGCACAAATTAGAATGCGGAAAATACGCAGGCAAATTGTCCTTGCAAGAGGCTGCAATGTACAAATGCTCAAACCCTCAGACAAAGACAAAATACACAGCGTATTTTTCACATTATCGCTTTCCTGCGTTTATGATTCTTCTGTTTCCCAGCCTGCCTGATATTCCTCAAAGCTTTCTGCTTTTTTAAATTCTCTGCGCGGAGCTGGCGCTTTATGATACGAATAGGACGGCCGGCGTGTTGTCTGCGGCGCATTCTTCGGCGCAATCACAACCTTCCGGTACGGATCCTCGCCCACTGAGAAAGTAGTTACATCCGCATGATCCTGCAAATGTGCGTGAATAATTCTCCGTTCATACGGATTCATCGGCTCTAAAGTATACTTTTTAAAAGTTTTTGCAACCTTCTGCGCCAGGCGGTCTGCCAAAGCGAGCAGCGCTGTTTCTCTCTTTGAACGATAGTTTTCAGTATCCAGAATCACCTTGATATAATCGTCATTTTCACGATTTACAATCAAGGATGTTAAATACTGGAGACTGTCTAAGGTTTCACCGCGCTTGCCAATCACAATTCCCATACGGTCGCCGCTTAATTCAATCTTCAGAACATCGCCCTCGTCCTTCACCTGAATATCCACTTCAAGATTCATAGCGTCAAATACATTCTTTAAAAAGGTGGACGCAAGCACTGGGTTAATATTCTTAATTTCCGCACTGATTTTTGCATCCTTTGATCCGATTCCTAAAAAGCCCTTTGCAGCCTCCTCCAGAACGGTAATTTCCAAATCATCCGGGCTGTCTACATGCAGCTCCTGTGCCGCCAGTGCAATTGCTTCTTCAACGCTTTTTCCCGTTTTTTCTGTTTTTCTCAGGAGTTTTAACAACGAAATCATCCTCTCTCTGTTTAAAATAGTTATTCAGAACCGCCTGCTGAACAATCTGCATCACGTTCGAAATAATCCAGTAAAGACCTAACCCGGAGGGAAGTGTGAACGCGAAGAAGCCAGTCATAATCGGCATCATCAGGTTCATGCTTTTTGACATCTGTGCCGCTGGATTATCTGCATTTTCCGGCGTTTTTGTCATTGCCTGCGACTGCTTCATCGAAAGCCAGGTGGTCAGAATTGCAATCGCCGGGATCAGGATTAATAAAATCCGGTCAACATGTGTAAACATGCCTGCAAGCAGATATTCCACACCCTTATAAGGCACAACAGACAAATCCAGACCTAAAAAGTCAAAATTAATCGCCCATTTATCCTGTGCGCCGTTTAACATCTGACTCCAGGTGGATAGCTGAATCTGAGACATGTTAATAAGCTGATCAGTGGTGTAATCCTTCAGTTTTCCGATCACATCCGGAAATTCTGTCACCATCCGGGACACCAGATCAGTGATGTGCGAAATATTCTCCTCAAGCGAGAAATCAATATTCAATAAGTACGTCAACGGTTTTTGAATGACGCGGTATAATCCGATCAAAATCGGAAACTGGATCAGCATCGGCAAGCATCCGCCCGTCATGCTGACATTATTGTCCTTGTAAAGCTTCATTGTCGCCTGCTGAAGCCGTTCCTTATCATTTGCATATTTCTCCTGAAGCTCCATCAGGTACGGCTGCAGCTTCTGCTGCTTCCGCATCGCCTTCTGTGAATGGATCGTCAGCGGCATCAGGATGAGCTTAATGATAATCGTAAAGAAAATAATGGACAAACCATAATTCTGGACAATATCATAAATCATCCGAATTAAAAAGCCCATCGGCCTGGTAATTAAGTATTCAAACATGTTTGTTCCTTTCTTTTTGTCCGGAGATATTTACGGAACCGGGTCATAGCCGCCCCGGTGAAACGGATGGCATTTTAAAAGCCGCCGGATTGTCAGATATCCGCCCTTAAATGCTCCATACTTTAAAATTGCCTCATAGGCATACTCTGAGCAGGTCGGAATAAAACGACAACAGCCTGTTCCTTTATAGGGAGAGATTGCTCTCTGATAAATTCGGATTGCATACAGCATCAGCTTTTTCATCTTTTCTAATCAACTCCAGCTTATGAAACGCATATCGGATATCCTTTGAAATCTGTGCATAGTTTTTCCCCACAGCTCGTTTCCGGGCAACAATCACAATATCATATCCCTGTATAATCCGATCCTCGCACAGACGGTAGGATTCGCGCATCAATCGTTTGACACGGTTTCTGACAACAGCCTTTCCAATTGTTTTTCCGCAGGTCAGCCCCAGTCGGCTTTGTTTCTCCCGGTTCTTTAGCGCATACACCACTGCATAGCTGCCGCAGACAGTCTTTCCCTGATAATACAAACGGCGGAAATCCTTATTTAATTTAATCGGCACCGTTTTCTTCATGAAAATTAAAACCAATTCCTTCCAGACATGATGTTTTTAAATGTTAAAAAAGGCAAAAAGCATAAGGCATATGCCTTGTTACTTTCCGCCTTACCTGTTACGCTGACAGCTTCTTTCTGCCTCTCGAGCGTCTTCTTGATAAAATTTTTCTGCCTGATGCAGTTGCCATTCTTTTTCTGAAGCCATGCTCTTTCTTTCTCTGGCGTTTTTTCGGTTGATAAGTTCTTAACATAGACGGACACCTCCTCAAAAACAATATTCTTTTCTCTAATATCCGCCGTAGCAAAAATTAGACATCATATTAATTATAAAGATTTTTTCAGCAATTGTCAAGGGTTTTTTGAAAAATAATGAAAATTCTTTATAAAATCTTCCCCTCTGACAACTCATTCTGGTTCATTGCCCGGAATGCAAACCACATCATAATACAGGAAATGAAAAAGCTTAGGATCGTAAACAGGATGATTCCAAAGAAGCTTAAAGCGATTCCCAAAAGCATCGGAAGCGCACGCGCATAAAGCGCAAGCCGAAAGCAACCCTCAAAACGAATCTGTTTTGCTTTTTCCCTGCCCAGAATTTGGGAAACTGCTGCAATCAGAAGCGC
>RQCD01000222.1 GCA_008668455.1 Clostridia bacterium | reverse complement strand
TTATAACCTCCTGCGCCGCCGCATCAATCATATAGCCGGAGGTATTCAAAAAATTGATTAGATATTTTTCCTGTGCATATGGAAGCGTCATTGTAAGTGTTTTGTTCCGGTTTAAAATATCATCCAGTCCATGCTCCACCTTTTCAAACAAGTCTGTTTCATCTGTAACACCAATTTTTCTGGCAAGCTTTTTCGTCGGCAGCATAATCTGCACCACGCTCCCCCGAAGTGCCGCAACAGACAGCAAAATAAAGATCAGGAGCATCGCCCCCTCCACCGCAAGCTGTCCTTTCTGCGCATTATAAATATCCCGGTAAGGAACTACTACAAAATATGTATAGCCAACCAGATTATCCGAAGTAGAGTAGGAAACGATATATGCTTTGTTTGTTCCATCAAATTTATTATCAAAGCAGCTCGGACCGGAAACTAAGAGATTGTATAATTCTGTATCCAGTATATTCTGTTCCGTAATATCCCTCCGCACCGAAAAAATCTGTCCGGAATAACGGTTTAGCATGTATTTCTGTGTGTTTTCTGTAAAAAAATCGCTTTCATCAAAGGACATCAGCTGATCCAGACGGATATTAATAATCAGCATGTTGGAAAGGCGGTACTGATTCAACCGGCGCAAAACAATCGGAATAACCTTGTCCTCCTTGCCGTCAAAGGTTCTTGTTGTCGGCGCAAGTATCCGATATGCATCCGATCCGAAAAACTGAATTGTACGCCAGTAATTGTCCGGATAATCCTCATATATATACCGGTTCTTAAAATACTGATCCAGCTCCGTTCTTCCTTCCTCATGATATACATATCCGTTTTCCGAATCAACCACCATTGCATCTTCCACAGCAGCGCAGGTTTCAGTAATATTTTTCAGAACATTTGCCGCTTTCATCACATTCAGATCCTCCGAAAGCATTTCCGAATTTTTCAGCAGGCTGATAAACTGCTCATCATAGCTCAAAAGCTGTGTTGCCTGAATGGCATTAATAATCTTTGTTTCGCTCGCCTCTGCTGTCTGTTTCAGCGTTGCCTCATAAAAGCTCCGGATGGATTTCTTATTGTTATACATGTTATAAATATTGGTGACAATCAGCGACATAAGCAGGATCAAAGCCGGCAATGCCACAAAAAATGTGATTCGTTTGTCTGCAAATTGTTTTTTTGAATGAGTCTGCAACATAATACTTCCCTTCTTTGTTTTATACATCTATTGTATCATAAAGCTATTAAACGGTCAACATTTTCCTCTTATTGACAAACATTTCGGTACTTTCACAGATTTCGACACTCCCATTATGTAATTCTTTACTTGCTGGATGTTTTCAATTATGGTATAATAATGAGTGAAAGGCGGCGAACAAATATGAGAAAACTACTTTGCTTGATCTTATGCGGATTGATTTTGCTTGGGGGCATAATCTCTGCGTGTCAACGGAAGAAACAACATCAGACCGAGGAAATGGTTGAGATTACTATCAGCAACTGGCCAAACCCGGATAAAAAACCGGCTCAGTATGAATCTATGACAAAACGTGTCGCCGCATTTGAAAAACAGTATCCCAATATCAGAATTACCGGCGACCAATGGGAATTCAATCCCCAGACCTATATGGAAAAGGCAGAGGGCGGAACCCTCCCCACACTCTATGTTGTTCCCTACACCGAAACACAGAAGATTATTAAATGCGGATACGGAAAAGACATCACACAGGAGGTGAAGCAGTACGGCTATTATGATCACATTATTGATTTTCATATGAACAACATCAGTAAAGGAAATAAAATCTATTTTCTGCCGTCCAGCTCCTATGCAATGGGTCTTTTTATGAATTTGGATCTAATGGATCGGGCAGGCTATCTGCAGCCGGACGGTACGCCGATTGCTCCCAAAACCTTTCATGAGTTGATTGAAACAGCCGAGGCGATTACCAAAGAAACCGGGAAAGCAGGCTTTATTCTGCCGACAACAAACAATCTGGGAGGTTTTTTCTTTACCGTAATTGCCTGGAACTTTGGAACAAAATTTATAGAATATAATGACGAAAAGCCAAAGGCAGCATTTGATTCTCCGGAATGTGTCCGCGCTCTGCAATATATCAAGGATCTAAAATGGGTCTATCACACTCTGCCGGAGGAAACGCTGATCAGTTATGATGATTTTTTAAAAAGACTGACAGAAAATGACGCTGCTATGACCCTTTTTAACAACAGTATTATCTCAGACTTAACCAATATCTACGGAATGAGCAAGGATTTGATCGGTCTGGCTTCTGTTCCTGCCGGATCAGCCGCGCATGTAACTCTGATCGGCGGCGCATACTGTGCCGTTGCTCCGAATGCTACTCCTGAACAGATTGACGCAGTTTTTAAATATATGGAATTTGACTATTCGGAAAACCAGAAAGCTTTACAGCAGGAAAATGACGATGGTAACTATTTGAGCGGCTTAATTAATTTAAACAGCAAAATCACAGACAAAACAAACAACGATTGGAAAAAAGAGTGCAACGTAAATCCAAATCATATCCGCTTATTTAACGAGGAATCCAATATCGGCTATCAAACCGAGGAGGAGGTTTGTGCACAGGATCTGTATGCTACACTGGATTTGTGTATCCAGGAGGTTTTAGCAGATCAAAATGCCAACTGCGCGCAGATTCTGAAAAAAGCAGCGGAGGATTTTCAAAAGAATTATCTGGATTATGAATAGTTTTTATTCAAAAACCCGGCGCAAACCTGCGCCGGGTTTTTGAAAACTGCCAAATCACCTTTTGTTTTTTTGAATCAGCTGATAAATCTGCCCCACACTTTTATGAGCAGTCAATCCATCACGGGGTGTATTTTTACAATAATCAATCATACGCTCCACACTTGTTACAGCAACATGCAGCCGGGTATCGGAGGACGCATAATATATATAAACTGTTCCGTTCCGCTCGATTGCACCGTTGCAAAACACCACATTGGAAACATCTCCGACTCTTTCTGCTCCTTGCGGCGCAAGGAAATAGCCGCCGGGTGCATAGATCACCTTTTTTGGGTCGTCCAGTGCCGTCATAAAGCAATAAAGCACATACCGAAGTCCTGCGGCAGTATTGCGGACGCCGTGGGCGATATGCAGCCAGCCGTCCCTGGTTTTAATTGGGGGTGCTCCTGCTCCGTTTTTCGTTTCCTTAACCGTATGATATAATCTTTGATCGATCACAGTTTCCTCTGTGACTTTTGCATGCGTAATATCGTCTATGAGTGCAGCGCCAATACCGCCGCCCCCTCCGACATCGATAAATCCATCTGACGGACGGGTATAAATCAAATATTTTCCGTCCACAAGCTCCGGATGCAGCAGAACATTTCTCTGTTGAAACTCTGATTCTAAATCCGGCAGCCGTTCCCAATCGACCAGATTATGCGTCCGGACGATGCCGCATTTTGCAACAGCCGCAGACAGATCGTCTGTGGTATGATCTTTTCTCTCTGCACAGAAAAACCCGTATATCCATCCGTCCTCATGCTGCACAAGGCGCATATCATACACATTGGTATCCTCCTCGCCGTAAACCGGCAGACGGATCGGTGCAGGATCAAAGCGGAAATTGTCAATACCGTTTTCCGAGCGTGCAACAGCAAAATAAGATTTTCTGTCTGCTCCCTCAACTCTTGCCGCTAACACATATTTTCCCTCAAAGAAAATTGCACCGGCATTAAAAACTGCATTCACTCCAATCCGTTCCATCAAATAAGGATTGCTTTCCCTTTGCAGATCATATCTCCAGGAAAGCGGAATATGCCGGTTCGTTAAAACCGGGTTTTTGTACCGCTCAAAAACACCGTTATACCAGGTATTATCCGGTTCATTTTTCTGCGTGATCAATGCATTATAATCCGCTTTTAATCTCTGTAATTGTTCCTGATAGCTTAAATCAAACATTTTCATTCCTCTTTCCTAATTGTCATAGGGCGGCGCAAATTTCCACCAGCCTTGCCCGGCATCCCAGCTCCACAGATACCCAGTGTCCGGTTCAACCACAATCTGCTGCGGACCGACACCGGCAGACGGACCATTCTTCACAATAGAGGCGGAATCCCCCATGGAGCTTAAATTCTGGAAGCTTTCGCCCCGGTCACAGGAACGCTGAACCGCGGCTGTTCCCATGCCGCGCCCGGTATAGCCGCCGACATAAAGGATATCCGGATAGCGCGGATCAAGTGCAATCAGCTGCCAGGATGCAACGCCTGCTTTTTCCTGCACCAAAATATTTTTTCCAATGTTCGTATGAAGATTATTCTCCACGCGCACTAAATTGTGCGCCGATGTCCAAGGTCCAACAGCATAATACAGAATATCATTGACTCCATCGTATTCCACATCCCAGACGGTTGGAGGCGAACCTGTGACGCTTTCATTTGCTTTGCATTTGACAAACGGCAGCCATGTTTCCCCATCGTCATAGGACACCACAATACAACCGTTTAATACTCCATAGCACTCCCGGTTATGATAATAATTCAGCGCCATCACAGCGGCGCACCCCTGCATCTCCTCCCAGGTTTCTCCCAAATCCCGGCTGCAATACTCTCCTGCAAAAAGCACATTCGGATTGTTTGCAGACTGCCAGAAGGAGGTTGCCCAGCGCGCTGTGCCGTTCTTTAACATAAGTCCGGTATCCGTCCATGTTTCTCCCCCGTCCCGTGTGACACAAAGATACCGGGGATTGTACCAGCCGTCCGAAAGTCCGGCAAACATGATCTTCCGGCAGACAGCATAAGAGCCATATGCATTCCAATACTTTCCGACACTTTCAACCGCCTCCCATGTTCTTCCGCGATCCTCCGTTTTAATTCCGAAAAGATCCTGCGCACCGGCATAGAACACATTCGGTCGGTAAGGGTTAAAATTTGGTCTTGATCCCGGCGGTGTTCCGCAATAGCCCTCTGCATCCCAAATAAAGGTTTTTCCGCCGTCTGTACTGGAGGCAATCCAGTCGCCGCCCATCGACCAAACCTTGTCCGGATCGGTCGGATGCCAGGTAAAGGCATGCTGACGGTTATGGGCAAAATAGAAATCCTTTGACGTGTCATACCGACATTCTGTCCATGTTTTTCCGCCATCCTGAGAATAATATCTTTGATTTCTGTAATTTAGCCAATCGCGCCGGTCTACCAGCATTCGGTTTGGGTTTGCAGGGCTGACAGAGAGTCCCATTGTGATGTTCCGGAGATCGGAAAAATCCTTTTTTCCCGGGAAAGCGCTGCATGCCACTCTTGTAAAGCTTGCGCCATAGTCCTTTGATACCAAAACACTCTGACTGTCATTAATGTACACAGTCGAATTGACACAATCCACACTCATGATCGGTTCATGGGATAAGATCGTCTGAAAGGTTTTTCCGCCGTCCCGGCTGACATGAAATCCCTTATCATTTCCAAGATACACATATCCATAAATCGGATCAACCTTAATAAATCCGTCTGACATCTCACTGTTTACCAAAAACCAGCTTTTTCCTCCGTCCTCGGATTTGAACAGACCGCCTACCTCATCCGAGCGGTGTGTTGCAGATGCGTTATTGATACCGTCTGTAATTCTCCACAAAGACGACCAATATGCAATCCGACTGCCGCCGATCGTCTCATCATAGCTGGAGGCATCCCATGCAAGCTGATCCCGTGTGTCGCGCTGTGCGTCCATTCTCCGGGAATGCACCTGACTCCAATTCTCCCCCATATCATAGGAAAGATAAATTCCGTTTTCCTGCGGCCGGAAATCTCCGGAGGATCCAATGGCAAGAACATGATTGCCATTATTCGTTCCAATAGCCAAGCGCATAGAAAAGCGCAATTGTCGCTAAAACAGGGGTTGAAATCGGAAGCACAATCTTGATAAAGATAAACAGATCATTTGCGCCGTCTAAGCGTGCTGATTCAATCAATGCATCCGGAACTCCGGAAAAATAACCTTTCATCAAGATAATGTACCATGCATTGCATAAAAGCGGCAGAATCAAAACCGTCAGGGTATCTTTTAAATTCAACCAATTTGAAATCAGAATATAGGTTGGAACTAAGCCGCCGTTAAACAGCATCGTAAAAAAGATGTAGAACGCCAAAATCCGCCGATAACGATAGGGTTTCCTGGAAATTACATAGCCTGCAGTTGCACTTAGCCAAACACCGGCAACCGTGCCGATCAGCGTGGTGATAAAAGTATTCCAGTACGCAATCAAAAGCTTTGTGCTATTTTTAAAAACTGACTGATAGGCTTCTAAACTGAAATGCTTTGGAATCAAAGAATATCCCCGCTCCACAATCTCCTGCTGACTCTGAAAGGACGATCCGACAACAATCAAAAATGCTAATACACAGGAAAGACTCAAAAGAATCAGAACAAAGTGAATGACAACTTTAAAAATCCGTTCTCCGGGCGTCTGTATTTTATTTTTCATAATTCTTTGTCCCTCCTTCTAAAAAAGTGCGCTGTCGCTGTCAAACCTTTTGACGGCAATATTTGTGATCAACACCAGGAAAAAGCCAAGCACTGACTGGCAAAAGCCTGTTGTTGCAGACATGCCTACATTTCCAAGGTTCATCAGCGAGCGGTATACATAGGTATCTACTACATCGGTTGCATCATACAACGCAGCAGAATCCATCGGAACGTTATAGAAAAGTCCGAAATCGCCATAAAAGATTTTTCCAAGATTTAAAATAATCAATGTCAAAATAATATTTCTGATCAGCGGAATCGAGATATACCAGATCTGCGCCAGCTTTCCGGCGCCGTCAATTCTTGCCGCCTCAAAATAGGAGCTGTCAATTCCCATTAAAGCAGCAAAATAAACAACCGCTGTATACCCCAATCCTTTCCACAGGTTCACAATAATTAAAATCGGACGCCAATATTTCGGATCGTTATACCAAAAGATTTTCTCTCCGCCCAGTCGGACAATCAGAGCATTGAGCAATCCGTTGTCCATATCCAAAAGCGCATTGACGATATATGCCACCACAACCCAGGACATAAAATACGGTAAAAGCAGCGAGGTCTGATAGACTTTTACCGAACGCTTTCCAAGCTCATATAACATAAGCGCAATCACAAGCGATAAAAGCGCACCCAAAAAGATAAATGTAAAGTTATACAAAACTGTATTTTCAATTGCTTTGATAATGGTTTTACTCTTTGTGAGAAATTCAAAATTTTTTAATCCGCACCAGGGGCTATTTATAATTCCTTTCGTCACACTGAATTTTTTAAAGGGTAACACCAAGCCATAAAGCGGTATATAGTTAAAAACAAACATGATTAAAACGGTCGGAAGCGCTAATAAAGTCATAGGAAAATTCTTCTGAAAATGCTTCCACTCCGATACCTTTTTTTCTCTGTTTGC
>RQCD01000133.1 GCA_008668455.1 Clostridia bacterium | reverse complement strand
TTATCTATTATAGTAATCGATCACAGTTTCCTGCATTCGTCAACTGCATTTTTTTCATTTATCTGCAGATGTGCTTTTTTGTTAAATATTTTTGATTTTTTGTGAATAATTCACAAAAAGCATTGACTTTTTCAAAAATATGAAATATACTTATATTGTTTGATCAGTACATAAGGACGTGATGATACAAATGGATTTAAAGGATAAAATTAAGGATTTGACCAAAAAATTTGGGAAATTAGATACACCGGATGAGCAGGCTTTTTTTGACATGATGCGCGACCGTGCCTATGAATATGAAAATCTGATGGCATGCTATAAAAGCACATGCATGGAGATCACCACAAAATTTAATGTGATGAATGAGGAATTTCAGCTGCAATACGACCGGACGCCGATTGTTTCGCTCAATTCCAGAATTAAAAAGCCATATAGTATTCAGGAAAAACTCAGACGAAAGGGGATTCCGCTTTCAGTTGAGAATATTGAAAAACATTTAAATGATGTTGCCGGAGTCCGGGTGGTCTGCTCCTTTGCCGAGGATGTGTACATGTTAGCGGACGCTTTTTTAAATCAGGATGATGTGGTTTTGATTGAAAAGAAGGATTATATCAAAAATCCAAAGCCAAACGGCTACCGGAGTCTGCATCTGATTGTAGAAACTCCGATTTTTCTGGTGAAGGAGAAGCATATGATGCGCGCAGAAATTCAGTTCCGGACGATTGCTATGGACTGCTGGGCAACCTTGGAGCATCAGATTAATTATAAAAAAAGCGGCGCAGATTCGGAGGATTTAGAGGAATTAAGAGTATGTGCGGATATGAGTGCAGAGATTGACAGACGGATGGAGGCGCTTTGGAGAAAGCTGCGATAGCAGGGAGAGAGCAAGATGACACATAAAAAAATAGCAGAGCTTGCGCATGTATCTGTTTCTACAGTTTCAAAGGCGCTTTCCGGAAGCAGGGAGGTCAGCCGGGAGCTGACAGAGGAAATAAAGCGGATTGCCATTGAAACCGGGTATTTTCAGGAAAAGAGCAGACGCAGACTGATGTATGAAAAGGATCAGCAGGTTTTAATTGCGATTGTCTGCCCGGAGGTAATCAGCATACATTATTCAAGAATGATCGAATCGGTTAAGCGTGAGGCAGAAAAAAGAAACGGCAGAATTTCTGTTTATATTGACGATTTTGATGCCCGGAAAACAAATGAAATAGTGCAGACAATTGCGGTTCGGAATGAGGCGGACGGGATTCTGATTTTTTCATCTTCCGGGGTGAAGGAAAAAATCAATCTGCCAATGGTCTGTTTCGGATGTCCGAAAGAGGGAGAGGCAGATACGATTTATGTTGACATGCACGCAGTTTTTGCGGATATTATTGCATATTTAAAAGGCTTAGGACATACTGATATCGGATTTATTGGCGAGAGTAACACACAGGAAAAAAACAAAGCATACCGCCGGGCAATGGCAGAAGCAGGACTTCCTGTCCGGGAGGAGCATGTTTATATCAATGACAAGCGTTTTGAGAAGATCGGCTATGCCGCGGCAGAGCAAATGAACGCTGATTTACCGACAGCTGTCATTGCCGCCTACGATGAGGTGGCATTGGCGGCAATGCATGCTTTGGAGCAGCGCGGAATCCGCGTGCCGGAGGAAATCTCATTTGTTGGGATCAACAATATTCCCTCAGCAGAATATTTTCATACTCCGCTGACAACGGTGGAGGTCTTTTCCGACCGGCAGTCCGAGATGGCGGTAGAAATTCTCTTTGAAAGAATTCTTGGTGAACCGTTCGAAAGAAAGCATATCCTGCTGCCGCATCAGCTCATTTGCCGAAAATCTGTTAAAGCAGTCTGAACCGCTGCTGCCGAAAGCATTCCAGCGTCCTGCGGAACGCTTTCTTTTTTTGAAAAAATTTCCAAAAGTGCATCCTCCAAGGCAGTCACTCCTACAACTTTGATTGCAAGCTTTGAAAAGCGGCTTTCCATATTGGCGGCGGGAATGAAAACCTTTTCTGCTCCGGCGGCGGCTGCCGCCTGTACCTTTGCCGAAACACCGCCAACCGGTTTAATTCCGCCGCACACTGACACCTCGCCGGTAAAGGCAAGCTTGGCGTCAACCGGCAGTTCGCGGATAGCGGAAAGACAGCTTACCAAAATTGCCAGTCCGGCAGACGGACCGTCCACCGGGATTCCGCCCGGAAAATTAATATGAATCCGGTAATCAGAAAGAGGAATGGAAAGCTTCTGCTCTAAAACCGTCATTACATTGTCTACAGCAGAACGTGCGGTAGAGGTTCTCTGGAGACTTTGTGCCCCTTTGGTGATCCGTTCGGTGTCCACAATGCCGCAGCAGCGCACTGAGCCTGTTCCGTGCGGAACACGCATTGCCGCGGTTTCAATCTGCATAAGCATTCCAATCCCTGCGTCGGTTACGGCAAGACCGTTCACCACGCCAATCCGGCTTTCTGTCTCAGTATAAACCTCATGGTGCGGCTGATAATGCCCCTCGGAAAGCATCCATTCCACATCCGACGGATAGATGGTATCGCGGTTTTCTAAAGATGCAATTCCAACGGCGGTTTGCAGCATTTTCACAATGTCGCGCCCGTTCTGCGCATAATTACACAAAAGCATTTTGCAGTTTTCATCCATAGTGATTCCGACTTTTTCGAGCGCATTTTCCAGTATTTTTTTCAGATCGCTCTGCTTTAAGGGATTAAAAAAGATTTCCACACACCGTGAACGGATGGCAGGAGGAATTTCCTCCGGACTGCGCGTCGTTGCGCCAACAAGCCGGAAATCTGCCGGAATCCCGTTTTCAAAAATATCGTGAATATGGCGCGGAATGTTTTTATCAGTGGAGGAATAGTATGCGCTTTCAAACGTCACCTTCCGATCCTCCAAAACCTTTAAAAGCCGGTTCATCTGCATTTGCGGCAGCTCTCCGATTTCGTCAATAAATAAAACGCCGCCATGCGCGCGGCTGACTGCGCCCTCCTTTGGCTGCGGAACACCGGCAGGACCGTATGCGCCTGCGCCCTGGTAGATCGGGTCGTGTACCGAACCGATTAAGGGATCGGCAATACTCCTTTCGTCATACTGCATGGTGGTCGCATCGGTTTCAATAAATCTGGAGTCCCCGGAAAATGGGGATGCCGGGTTCTTTTTAGCTGCTTCTAATGCGACGCGTGCCGCGGCTGTTTTTCCAACGCCCGGCGGTCCGTAGATCAGAATATGCTGCGGATTCGGACCGCAAAGCGCCGCTTTGACTGCTTTGACGCCATCCTCCTGACCAATGATTTCCTCTAAACTTTCCGGGCGCGTCTGCTCGGTGAACGGTTCGGTCAGCGCACGCTTTCGCATCCGGTTTAAACGCTCCAGCTCGCGTTTGGTATCCTGTTCAATTCCTTTCCGGCTGCTGTGCTGCAGCTGCAGCTGATCAAAAAAGTAAATTCCAATCACGAAGGTAAAAATTAATTGCGTTAATGCGATCAATGATGTAAGCATAAATATCCCTCAATTTCATAAAGTAATCTTTTCTTTAGTTTTGGATAAGGAGCAAAAAAATATGCAAAAAAACTGCTGTCCATTATCAGAGCGGGGTTCAAAGAAGGTGTATTTTATGATATAATGGTGATATTATAAAGGGAAATGGATGAGGCGAAGATGACAAAAGAGGAAGTTTTAAAGAAATATTTTGGATATACCGAGTTTCGGGAGGGACAGAGCGAGCTGATCGACAGGATTCTTGCTCGTGAGGATGTTTTGGGAATTATGCCAACCGGAGCAGGAAAATCACTTTGCTTTCAGATTCCTGCGCTGATGATGCCGGGAATTACGCTGGTGATTTCTCCCTTGGTATCCCTGATGAAGGATCAGGTACGCGCTTTGGTGGATAACGGAATCCGTGCGGCATATATCAATTCCTCTCTGACCTATCCGCAAACGATAAAGGCAATTGCAAACGCAAAAAAAGGAATCTATAAAATTATTTATGTTGCGCCGGAGCGGTTGGAAATTCCGGCTTTTTTAGAATTTGCAGCAGAGGCAGATATTTCGATGGTGACGGTTGATGAAGCGCACTGCGTCTCCCAGTGGGGGCAGGATTTCCGTCCAAGCTATTTAAAAATCCCGGAATTTTTAGAAAAATTAAAAAAACGTCCGGTTTTAAATGCATTCACTGCCACGGCAACGGCGCATGTCCGGCGCGATATGATTGAGATTCTAAAGCTTCAGAAGCCGTATATCATCACCACCGGCTTTGACCGTCCGAACCTGTTTTTTAAGGTTCTTGAGCCAACGGATAAGCTCCGTGTGCTGATCGGGTATCTGCGCCGGCATGAGGGAAAAAGCGGCATTGTATATTGCTCCACCCGGAAAAATGTGGAGGATGTCTGCCAAAGGCTTTGCGAGCTTGGATTTTCTGCCACACGCTATCATGCCGGACTTTCCGAGGAGGAACGGTTCAAAAATCAGGATGATTTTCTCTATGATAATAAGCAAATCATGGTTGCAACCAATGCCTTTGGGATGGGGATTGATAAGAGCAATGTCAATTTTGTGATTCACTATAATATGCCGCTGGACGTGGAAAGCTATTATCAGGAGGCAGGCAGAGCAGGGAGAGACGGAAGTCCTGCAGACTGCATTCTTCTGTTTGGTGCGCGTGATGTGCAGACAAACAGGTTTCTGATTGAAAACGGAACGGTGCAGGATGGCGGCGAGCTGTCGGAAAAATTGAAGGAGCGTGCTATGGAGCGGCTTCGGAAAATGACACTGTACTGCCGGGAACAAGGATGTCTCCGGGCATATCTGATGAAGTATTTTGGTGAAAAAAAGGAAGATTATTGCGGCAACTGCGGCAATTGCATGAGTGGTTATGAGCAGATTGATGTATTAAAGGAGGCACAGAAGATTGCAGCCTGCGTCAATTCCCTGCAGGGGCGGTTTGGAATTGGTATGGCAACTGGTGTTCTGCGCGGCTCGCGTGAGGAAAAAATGATGCGATTTTCTCGCATTCCGACCTATGGAAGTCTGAAAGAATGTACAGAAAGGGAAATCCGTCAGATAATTCATTTTATGCTGTCGCAGGAGTATTTGTATCAGACCGATTCGGAATACCCGCTTTTGCAGCTTGGAAAGCGTTTCCGGGAGCTGACCGGAAAGAAAGAACTGCTGATGCGCCGGGCAAAAGAGAAAGAGAGTCTCAAAAAGGATGCTCCGGAGGATTCAGAACTTCTGAAACGATTAAAAGCGCTCCGACAGAAGCTTGCACGCGCAAAGGGGGTACCGGCATACGTTATCTTTACCGATGCGACCCTTTCAGAGCTTTCTCGGAGAAAACCGGGCAATATGGAGGAGCTTTTGGAGGTTTCCGGCATTGGTGCAGTGAAGGCAGAACGCTATGGAAAGAAATTTTTGGAGGAATTAAAGAAATAAAAGTCGTGTTTTCTCACCTATTCACTTGTTTTCGGCATTGTATTTTTTTTGATCTTTGCTATAATGGTGATAGAAAATAAAAAAGGAGGCAAGACTATGAATCAAAAAATTTCTTTTTCCAAGGTGACAATCCGTGATGGCTTTTGGAAGAATAAGCAAACGCTAAATGAAGATGTGACCTCTTATGCGGTTTACGACCGTTTTTCAGAAACACACCGGTTTGATGCGCTAAAATGCAGACCCTGCTTCGAGCATCCGGACTGGAAACCGCATATTTTCTGGGATTCTGATGTTGCAAAGTGGCTGGAGGGTGTGTCTTATATTCTCACCAAACATGATGATCCAAAGCTCCGCAAGCTTTCAGAGGACGCGATTTCCGATATGATCAAATCGCAGCTCCCGGATGGCTACTATAACTGTTACTATGAGGTAACAGAGCAGGATCAGCGCTTTCGCATACGCGGAAACCATGAGCTATACTGTGCCGGGCATCTGATGGAGGCGGCGGTTGCTCATTTTGAAGAAACCGGAGAACGCTATTTCTTAGACATGATGTGCCGCTATGCGGATTATATTTATGAGGTGTTTGTGAAAGAGGACAGCGCCGCATTTGTCACCTGCGGACATCCGGAGGTTGAGCTTGCACTGGTTCGGCTCTACCAGGCGACAGGTGTGGAAAAGTACTTGGAATTAGCGCGGTTTTTCTTGAATCAGCGCGGAAATAATGAAAAAGATCCTCCGTCATATGAAATTTTTTATAATACGTATGACCAAAGCAGTATGCCGCTCCGAAAGCTGGAAAAGGCAGAGGGGCATGCTGTCCGTGCTCTGTATCTCTACTGTGCTATGGCTGATCTTGCAAAAATTGACGGCGATCAGGAGCTTTTTGCAGCATGCAGGAGAGTGTTTGATAATATGGTTGAGCAAAGAATGTATATCACAGGCGGTCTTGGCTCTACGCATCATGGAGAGGCATTCACGATTGATTACGATCTTCCGAACCGGACGGCTTATGCAGAAACCTGTGCGTCTATTGCGATGATATTTTTTGGTTTGCGGATGTCGGAGTTAGAGGCGGATGGAAAATATGCAGATGTGATTGAACGTGAAATGTACAACGGAGCATTATCCGGACTTTCCTTAGACGGAAAAAAATTTTTCTATGAAAATCCGCTGGAAATTGATCCTTATCTTGCAAATGTGAATACCTCCACAAAGGATCATGACCGCCTGCCGATTATGCAGCGTGTGGAGGTGTTCGATTGCTCCTGCTGCCCGCCGAACCTTGTCCGTTTTCTTTCTTCCATCGGTAATCTGATTTATGCCGAGGGGGAGGACACACTTTTTGTACACCAGTACATTCCGTCCGAAACCGGGCATGTGACCATGGATACGCACTATCCGTCAGACGGAGAAATCCGGATTCATATTTCCGGCGGCTACAAGCATGCAGCCCTGCGCATTCCCGGCTGGGGCAGAGACTTTTCTGGTAATTATCCGTATACACAAAAGAACGGATATATTTACATAGAGCTTTGCGGAGAGGATGAAATTCTATTAAACCTTTCAATGAAGCCTTGCATTTATGCGGCGAAGCCAGAGGTGCACCAGGATGCCGGAAAGGTTGCGGTGCAGTATGGTCCGATTGTCTATTGTGCAGAGGCGGTAGACAACGGCGCAAATTTAAAAAGCATTTTTCTTCCGATAGAGGCAGAATTTACGCTTGTACCAGACGAAAAAACAGGACTTCCGGCATTAGAAACCACAGCATACCGGCAGAAGGAACAAGATCAGCTTTATGCACCGGTGGAGAAAACGGAAGAACCGATCAAGCTGCGTCTGATCCCGTATCATGCCTTTGCAAACCGCGGTATATCCGAAATGCTGGTCTGGCTGAAAAGAAAATGAAAAAAAACATATTTTGATTCTTTTCGGATATAATAGGAGTATACCTGTTAAGAAAGGAGTCAGATATTTTGAAAAAGATTTGTCTATTTTTGATCATCAGTGCGATGGCTTTGAGCCTGACTGCGTGCGGAAATAATACTGCCGCACCGTCTCCGTCTCCGTCTGCATCTGCCGATAATCAAGGCGGCAATGTCGGAGAGAATGTCGGCGACGCGGTGAAGGATGTCGGCGAGGGCGTCGGAAAAGGCGTGGAAGACGTTGGCGACGCAGTCGGAGACGGCGTGAAGGATTTAACCGGCAACAAAAATGAATAAAAGAATGAGTGAGTACCCAAAGCGGATGCTCACTCATATTTTTTTATTTATGATATGCCTGACTGACCGGATGGACTGTTCCGGCGTTCCAATAGAGAATTGAATAGGAATCTGCCGTTTTTTCTGCGTCGGAAAGCGTCTGCTGGTAGGTGTTTTTTCCGGACTGGAGCGTCACGTTCCGGTAGGGAATTACAGACACAAGACGGTTTTCGCTGTAGAATGCGATATAAAGATCAACTGTCTTTTCATAGCCGATATTATCCGCAGTAAAGCTGATCTGATTTGCCGTATCGCTATTGATCGCCGTTGTAATCGGATTCAGACATTGCGCTAAGGTTCTTTCTGTTTTGTTGTCCGCATAATCGCAGGCTGTAATCCGGACGGTGCTTTGTTCCGCGTCCGAAAGATCAAACTGTACCGGTGTTGCGGTGTCAACTAAATAAACCACCGGTTCAAACAAATTCTTTTCCTGACCATTCTGATCCTCATATACGATTTGGATATATTCCACATAGTGATTGTCTGCCGGGAATACGGTTAAAACCGATCCGTTCATATATCCGGTTACATCCGGCTTTTGCGTATCTACTACCAGGGGGAGTTCTATCGTTTGAGGATGCGTTTTGTTCATATCAGTCGAATAGTAGCCTATGATTTTTACCTGATACTCTCCATCGGCAAGCAAAAACTCATGCTCAATAACAGCTCCTGTAAATTTTTTTATTTCGCCATTCACATTCAATACATTTTTTGTTTTTCCATTTAATTCAATCTGTAAGGAATTGATGTTTCGCCAGGCAGTAATATTAATGCCTAAAACATCTCCGTTTCCATCCTTATTTGGAGAAATGGCAATGAATTTTTTATCAGTTGCCTGGTTATATCCATTTTGCCCTAATGGGTACGTTTCCTCGCTGTTTTTCGAGTACAGGAAAGTTCCGTTTGCCGATCCGTCCTCAGATATCAGCTGACTGCCGCCCTCGTCATAAATAGTCTGATCAAAGATTGGTTCATCCAGCCAGTCGCCGTAAAAGCCGGTAAACGGCAGATGGATCGGAACGATATTGTCATTTGAGGAAAGCTCTAAAAAACCGTCGATAAAGAATCCGTTGGTAAAAACATTTGCCTGATTCTGGAGCATATTCCCGTCTAAAGTAACCGGAATCTGAAGCGTTTTACTTCCGTTTGCCGGTACGGTGATGGCAGACGGAGCATCTGATTCGTTTGCAATCGGCT
Source organism: Clostridia bacterium (assembly GCA_008668455.1). Taxonomy (GTDB): domain Bacteria; phylum Bacillota; class Clostridia; order UBA1381; family UBA1381; genus RQCD01. The sequence continues at coordinate 3,167 of RQCD01000133.1, read as the reverse complement.
TTGACGTGCTAACCCGGTGATCGGAGGTATATCCGTCTAACAGGGTTGTTACGCTGATGCTGTGATATGTAACCGGCTGATCTGTCAGATTTTGCACGGTTGCCGTCAGTGTAAATTCATTCGTCAGTTGATCTCCTAAGCTTATTTTGCTTTTCCCGGAATTCCCTAAAAGAATTGCCGGTGTTTTAACAGCGCTTTGCAGATTGATCAGTCCTGCGCCCTGCAAGCGCGGAGAGTAGTATGTGCCGTCTGCCTGCTTTTGAATTGCAGCAGTGGACATCATCAGATTTTCTAAAAGCGCGGATTTTTCTCCGCCGGCTTTTCCGTTATTTTGAGCGGAAAACGGATTAGTCTGGTAGAACTGATTCATCAGCGTAAATGCAGCGGCAGCATGCGGAGCAGCCATAGATGTTCCGCTCATGGTTTGGTATTGGTTGCCCGGTACAGAGGAATAAATTGCACCGCCCGGTGCGGTCAGCTCAGGCTTCAGTTCTAAATCGTCCGAGGTTCCCCAGGCAGAATAAGGAGACATTTCTCTTGCGGTTGTGATGGGAACATGATGCGGATAGCGTGCAACGGTTACTTCGGAATATTGAAGAAGTATGCTGCTGTCTGTGTTTTTTATGATTGCAGCCGGCAGAATCAGTTCAGGAGTCTGAATATATGTATCATCCGTATTTAAATAGATAACCCCGATTGCCCCGGCAGCTTTTGCGTTTTGCGAAGAAGTTGTAAATGGGATTTTTGCGACCGGATCGCGCCGAATCACAGCCAGCTTTCCGCTCAGATTCATGCCGGTTAAGTCCGATCCGTTTCCGCAGTTCACAAGCTGTATCGTCTGATCGGAAAAGGAAGATATGAAGGTTGACTGAGCATTTACTTCGTGAAATTCCAGGCTTATCTGATCAGAACAAAGGAATACCCCGTATTCCTCCGTTACCATCTCAGAATTATTGGAGGAAGCAATTGCGGTGCAGTCTGAGAAAGCGTTCGGGAGACCGGAGGAGGTATAATCAATATTTGCAGCAAATGGTTCGGTTCGTGTGTTATTTTTTTGAAATCCGCGTGCGGCGTTGCCGTTTGCGCAGGCAACAGATACTCCTGCTTCACGGAGTCTTTGAATGGATACTCCGGTGGAGTGATATGCGGCAGAATTTTTTGCTGTATAGTCTGTACCAAGGCTTATATTTACACAGTCTACACCGATTTTATAGGCATCCTCTAATGCTCTTGCCATGGTTGCAGTATTGATGCGACCTTGCTGATCAGACACTTTCATCAGCACAAGCTGCGCTTGGGGAGCAATTCCGGAAAAACGTTTTCCGTTTGGAAGCTGTGTTTCTCTGCCTCCGATAATTCCGGCAACGTGCGTTCCGTGAATATTTGAGGTGGAATAGGTATCGGATCCGCCTCGTCCGTAATCATAAGCAAACGGAATTTTACTGCTTTTGTAGGTGTTCGGATAGGAAAGTCCGCTTGCCTGGATGGATGCTGATGTCAGCTTGGGATTTGACGGAGTCATGTTAAAAAACTCATGATTCACATCAAATTCTGAATCAATCACGGCAACTGCCTGGTTTTCTCCGCGGTAGGCGAAGTCGTCGTCTGCAAGCGGCAGATTCAGTAAATCGCCGGAGGTGGTAAGCATTGGCTCGATGATTGTAAAATAGGCAACCTCCTCCACAGCTTTTACATGCGGGAGCGCTTTGATTTTCTCAATCTGGTCCCGTGTTGTTTCAATTGAAAAACCGTTAAACAGCTCGGTGTAGGTGTAGATCTCTGTAATATCCTAATCATAAAAAAAAAAAATTTCCCCTAAGACCTGTGCCTGGGTTTTTAAAAGCGCGTTTGCCTGCATGGATTGCACTGCCGGCGCGTCTATGCCCTTTAGGGTGCAGAGCGGATCGCCGTCAATTTCGACAATCAGCTGTACAGGCTCTTTTGTACTGAAAGCATCTGAAACCGGAACGGCAGCAAACGTACCCTGCCCGACAGTAAGCTGCGTGCAAAGCAGCAAAGCAAGTAATTTCTTTTTCATGATTTTTCACCTTTTTCTAAATATTTATTCCCCTGCATGGTGTTTCTTCTCACCATTTCCTTGTCAATTTCATTTAAGACAACAAATTTTTTCAGACTCCACATAGGACCGGTCAAATCCTCCCTCGCACCGTCTCCGGTTAAACGCTGGATCACGGTTTCGGGCGGAAACAGCTCCAGTTGGCGGATGATAATATCCACATATTCCGGCAGTGTTAAAAGCGGAAAGGGATGCTTTTGATATTCTTCATAAAGACGCGTTCCTTTCAGCACATGCAGAAGATGGAGCTTCACGCAGTGTGGTGAGAGCGCGGCAACCTGACGCGCGCTCTCAATCATCATGTCCTTGTCCTCGTGCGGCAGTCCGTCAATTAAATGTACACAAACCGGAATCCCGCGATCAGATAGTTTTTGATATCCTTCTAAAAATTCCTGGTAGGTGTGGCAGCGGTTGATCCGCTCGCCGGTTTCGTCAAACACAGATTGCAGACCTAATTCTACAATCAGATAGGTGCGCTCATTTAATTCTGCAAGATAATCCACCACTTCATCCGGCAGCGCGTCGGCACGCGTTGCAATGCTTAATCCCACAACATGCTCCTCTGAAAGCATAGCTTCGTAGTAGGCCTTTAAAACAGGAAGCGGAGCGTAGGTGTTGGTATGTGCCTGAAAATAGGCGATATACTTTGCGTCTGGCCATTTTTTATGCAATGCCGTCTTGACTGATTCAAACTGTGTGTGAAGATTTTCCTTCGGATTTCCGGCAAAATCGCCGCTCCCGGAGGAGGAGCAATAAATACATCCGCCGAACCCCTTTGTCCCGTCAATATTGGGGCAGGTAAAGCCGGCATTTAATGAAACCTTAAAAACCTTTTGAGAGAATTTGTGCCGCAGATGATAGTTCCAGGTGTGGTAACGCTTGTTGTCATCCGCATAAGGAAACGGATTTTCCATTCTTTTCTCCTTTCTTTTTACGTTCTGATTCCATTATAGAAACTTACCATGGTCTAACCACTTCTAAACCCCTGCAATTACGCTGTTTTCAGAGTAGTTAGAAGCGAATAGATGCCGAGAAATGTAGGTAACTCGTGCATTATTTCTATACTACTCCTACATCTATATTCCTACAC
>RQCD01000183.1 GCA_008668455.1 Clostridia bacterium | reverse complement strand
TTTCTATATTGCTCAGGAATGTCAAATTCCTAAGCCTTTCTTAAAGCAGATGCGACGGTTGCATTTACAATGAAAATTTTCCATTCATAAAAAATTTAAAATTTTTGTTATTTTTCCCTTGCATTTTGCATTTGTTTGTGTTATAATATTTAGGTATTATGTTATTAAGCTATTTGGAGGTGGATTGAATGCCAAACATTAAGTCAGCAAAAAAGCGTGTTAAGGTCATTGAGAAGAAAACCTTAATCAACCAAATGCATAAGACTGCATTGAAGACTGCAATTAAAAAGTTCGAGGTTGCTGTAGAAAAGAATGATACTGCAAATGTAAAGGCTTTGTTTAACGATGCTGTTAAAAAGTTAGACCAAGGTGTAAAGCAGGGTATTGTTCATAAGAACAAGGCAGCAAGAAAAAAATCTCAGCTTGCACTTATGCTTGCAAAGGTAAACGGCTAACCATGAAAGCGACCCAAAATCGGGTCGTTTCCTTTTGCCTGTTTTCATGGTTTGGAATCAAATATGGGGATGTAAAAAAGAGTGCAGAACGTGCCTTTTTTTGACATCCCCATATTTTATTATTCTTCTTTTTTTGTTACTGCAATACTCAGCTCCTCCAGCTGCTTCGGTTCTACAAAGTCCGGAGCGTTCGACATCAGCTCGGACGCATTCTGAACCTTCGGGAATGCAATGACATCCTTGATATTATCGCAGCCAGTCAAAAGCATCACCAATCGGTCTAATCCGTATGCCATGCCGCCGTGAGGAGGTGTTCCGTAGCGGAAACCCTCTAAGAGAAATCCGAAACGTGCCCAGGCATCTTCTTTCGTAAAGCCTAACACCTCGAACATTTTTTCCTGCAAGTTGGAATCGTAGATACGAATACTGCCGCCGCCTGCCTCACAGCCGTTGATGACAATATCGTAAGCCTTTGCGCGGACTCTGCCGGGGTCGCTGTCTAAATACTGCAAATCCTCGTCCATCGGTGCGGTGAACGGATGGTGCATAGCGGTGTAGCGTCCCTCCTCCTCGCTATATTCCAATAACGGAAATTCGGTCACCCAGAGCAGATCGTAGCTGCCTTCCTCAATCAGATTTAAACGGTGTGCAACCTCATTCCGGAGTGCACCCAGAGAATCAAACACCACCTTGTCCTTATCTGCTACAAAAACTAACAGGTCGCCGATCTCACCGTCCATAGCGGTGATCATAGCAGAAACTTCCTCCGGCTTTAAGAATTTTGCAAAGGAGGAACGGTGTTCTGTTTCGCCCACCATGAGCCATGCCAAGCCTTTTGCCCGATAGGTCTTTACGAACTCGCCCAGAGAATCAACCTCCTTGCGGCTGAATTTTTCTGCACCGCCCTTGATATTGATGCCGCGCACGCTGCCGCCGGCTGCAATTGCTCCGGCAAATACCTTAAATTCACAATCCCGGATCACATCCGAAACATTTACAAGCTCCAATCCAAAGCGTGTGTCCGGCTTATCCGAGCCGAAACGCTCCATTGCCTCGCAGTAGGGAAGCCGGCGGAGCGGAAGTGTGATTTCCTTTCCGAGAATTTCATGGAATAGCTTTTGGATGAACAGTTCATTCACACTCATAACGTCCTCAGCGTCTACAAAGGACATCTCTAAGTCGATCTGGGTAAATTCCGGCTGACGGTCTGCACGCAAATCCTCATCACGGAAGCATTTTGCAATCTGGAAATAGCGATCCATACCGGACGCCATTAAAAGTTGCTTATAAAGCTGCGGCGACTGCGGCAGCGCATAGAATTTTCCGGGATGTACACGGCTGGGTACTAAGTAGTCTCTTGCGCCCTCCGGAGTGCTTTTATTGAGAACCGGAGTTTCGATTTCTAAAAAGTCGTGGTCGGAATAGAAATTTCTTGCTAACTGTGCAATCTTATGCCGTACAATCAGGTTTTTCTGTACATCCGGACGGCGCAGATCAAGATAGCGGTATTTTAAACGAATTTCGTCCTTTACATTGGAATTTTCCTCAATGGCAAAGGGAGGAGTTGCAGACTGGTTCAGAATCCGAAGCTCGGATACCTGAATTTCGATTTTTCCGGTTGGAATCTTATCGTTGATGGCAGAACGCTGTACCACCACACCCTTTGCAGCAAGTACATACTCATTCCGGACAGTTTGTGCCTTTTCTTTTGCTTCTTTTGAAAAGCTATCAGAAAAAGACAGTTGGATAATGCCGCTGATGTCGCGCAGATCAATAAAGGTCAGCGCGCCTAACTGGCGGTAGGTCTGCGTCCAGCCGGTCACAATGACGGTTTCTCCGATATTTTTTTCTGATAACGCCGCGCCGCGGTGCGTGCGTTTAAAGCCTTGCAATGTTTCCATGGTTTATTTCCTCGTTTCTTTTAAAAATTGATCAAATTCTTCAAATGGGATTTCAATCTGTTCTCCGGTTTGCATGCATTTGACATTTGCTTTGCCGGACTGAATTTCGTTATCGCCCAGAACAACCGTATAGCGTGCGCCGATTTTATCCGCATATTTCATCTGCGGCTTTAAGCCGCGCTGCATATGGTCGGTATCTGCTGAAATACCGGCTTTCCGCAGACTGAGGGTTAAGCTTTGTGCAAAATCCTGCGCAGCCTCTAAAAGCGGAACAAGATAGAGATCCAATCGGTTTTCGTTGGGAATTTCCACACAGGTTTCCGCAAGACGGATCAAAAGCCGCTCAATGCCTAAGCCAAAGCCGATTGCCGGAGTCGGATCGCCGCCAAACTCCTCAATCAAACCGTCGTAGCGGCCGCCGCCGCAGACGGTGAACGGACCGCTGATGATATCAAACACGGTTTTTGTGTAGTAAACCAGACCGCGGCCAATGCCAGGGTCAATTTCATAGGAAATCCCTAAATTGTCTAACACATGCTGAAAGCCCTTAAAATGCGCGCTGCAATCCTCGCAGAGATAATCAGTCAGCACAGGTGCACCCGCAACAAGCGACTGACAGATCTCGGATTTGCAGTCTAAAATGCGGAGCGGGTTTCGCTCAAAACGCTCCTGACATGTTCCGCAAAGCTCGGAAAGCCTCGGGCGCAGGAAATCCTTTAAAGCCTCATTGTAGTGTTTCCGGCATTCCGGGCAGCCGATGCTGTTAATGTGAACGGTCAGACCGGAAAGACCGACGCGCTCTAAAAAGGTCAGCGCTAATGCGATAATTTCGCCGTCGATGGACGGACCTTTTGCGCCAAAGGCTTCAATACCAAACTGGTGGAACTCGCGCAGACGTCCTTTCTGTTTATTTTCATACCGGAAGCACGGAATGTTGTAAAACATTTTTGCCGGAAGGGGGTTGGCATAGAGATGGTTTTGCAGATAGCTCCGCGCAACTGACGCAGTCCCCTCCGGACGAAGCGTGACGCTTCTCCCGCCTTTATCCAAAAATGTGTACATCTGCTTTTGCACCACGTCGGTCGTATCTCCGACGCCGCGCTCAAAAAGCTCTGTATGCTCAAAGGTCGGCATGCGGATCTCCCGATACCCGAAGTGATCACAAACCTCCTTAAAATGCTTCTCAAGATACTGCCAGCGGTAGCTGTCCTGCGGCAGTAAATCCTCTGTTCCTTTCGGCGCCTGCGTGATTAGCATGCCAAATTCCTCCTTGTGTCAATATGTTCATACTTATTTATTGTATCGTTTTCTTGCAGAATTGTCAAGCAGTTTTCCCCAAAAAACGTCAATCCTCTTGTTTTTCGTATAAAACGTCCAGCACCTTCCGGTAAATTTCCTCCGGATGCTCGCGCAGACGGCGAAGCATATCGTTTGCGTCTGCACGCTCTCCTACATAGACAAACAGCTTTAAAAGGGGGGTTTCACCGTCGTAAATACCAAGCTCTGCACCATATTCCCGCGGATTTAGGGGTACAAGCTCACTCCGGATGCTGCGCTTTCGTGCCTCCTCATGGAAAAAGGGAGGGATTGCCTCCTCAATCGGCTCACGGATGTAGATTGGAATATTTTTTTCGAAAAAGCTGTTCGCCTGTTTTCCCTCCGGGAGCAGCTCATAGATCGTGGTTCTTTCATCCGGAGAAAAACGGTGCAGATAGCCAAGCTCCTCTAAATTCCTGAGCGCGCTCTGATAGGCGGCAAAATCCACATTCAGATTCTCTAAAATCAAACCGCTTAGCTGCGTGTGCGTGACATGGCGGTTTGCCTTTGCGAGGGTGAACAGGATGATATACTGAATTAAAATGAAGTCGTCAATTTCTCTTGTGTATGCCATTGGATTGATCCTTTCTGAAAAATAAAAAAAGTTTGTCTATAGTAT
>RQCD01000235.1 GCA_008668455.1 Clostridia bacterium | reverse complement strand
TCGTTTCGGTTTTCGGAATCTTGCTGTCGGAGAAAAATCATAAAAAAGATAAAATCGTTCTTAGAAGCTTTTTCCTGCTTTCGGCTATTTGTCTAACAATATTTTGTGTAAAATCATTTTTTGACGGATATGTTACCACAACATTTATAAAGCTACTGATTCCGTTTGTGACAGTGGTGTGAAAAAAGAAGCCGAAAAAGAATTAAAAACGGCTTTTATTGTTGAAAATACTGTACAAAAAGCAAAAAATGTGGTATAATAAATCTATTCTGAAAAAACAAGAAAGAGGGAAATGACTGTGCAGGAATATGCAGAGGATTTTGCAAGGTATCTTTCGGATGTACGTCACAAGTCCGAAAATACGGTGCTGTCCTATTACCGGGATGTTCAGAAATTTGTTACATATTTAGAAAACCATCAAATTAATCATATCGAGAGAACGAATAAAACAACCGTTTTATCCTATTTAATGGATTTGCAGAAAAGCGGGAGAGCGGTGGCAACGGTATCGAGAAGTCTGGCGTCTATCCGCTGCTTTTACGATTATCTGATTTCCTGCGGTATCCCGATTGCAAATCCAACCGTTCAGCTGGAAACACCGCATGCCGAGCGCAAGCTGCCGCAGATTTTAACCACATATGAGGTGGATCGTCTGATGCAGCAGCCGGATGAGAACTCGGTCAAGGGAATCCGGGATAAGGCAATGCTGGAGGTTTTATATGCAACCGGAATTCGGGTTTCGGAACTGATTCATTTGAAGGTGAACGACGTGAATCTTTCAGTGGGATTTTTGTGCTGCCGCGACAGTAAAAAGGAGCGGATTGTGCCGATCGGTACAATTGCAAGAGCAGCGCTTAAAAACTATGTTGAGCATGCCAGAGGAAAACTTGTCCGGGATGATGAGGAGAATGCGCTCTTTGTCAACTGTAACGGTATGGAGCTTTCTCGGCAGGGGTTCTGGAAGATTGTGAAGCAGTATCAGAAGCAGGCGAGAATCACAACCGAGATCACGCCGCACACCCTTCGCCACTCCTTTGCAGCACACCTTTTGGAAAATGGTGCGGATTTAAAGTCGATTCAGGAAATGCTCGGACACGCAGATATTTCATCCACTCAGGTCTATACACATGTGGTAAACAGCCGGATTCAGGACGTTTATCTAAAAGCGCATCCTCGCGCATAAAAATTTTAAAAAAGGTGGTATAAGAAACTGCAAAACGGACGATAATAGGAGTGTAGCAAGCAGCGCACACTGCTTGCTACCATATACCCTTTTATCATATATACCACCATAATCAGAAAGAAGCAGCGGTTTCATAAGGAGACAAAATACCTTGTCTCCACAAACAGATGAAACAACTGCTTCTTTTTTTTAATTTGTAGGAAATTGCGTAAAACGCAATGACGGAAAATCAAAAATGCTACCTTATTCCTACGCCCGCAGGCGGAGCTTTTATCAAAAGCTTTTTTACTTTGTAACGGTAACGGTTCTTGTCTCTCCGTCCCATAAAACCTTACAGTCCAAAGCCTCAGAAACGGCACGGAGCGGAACATAGGTGCGTTCGCCGATAATTTTCGGTGCGGCGTCTAAAGAGATTTTCTCGTTATTCTTAAAAAGCGTCGGATTTGCAATCTGCAAAAGCAGGAAGCTTGTTCCGTTTTGTGCGCTGATGGTTTGGGTGTCCGAATCCCAGCCGACAAAGGTATCAAGCGCTTCAAAGATCGCACGCATCGGCACTAAAATCCGGTCGTTTTCAAATACCGGCAAATCCTCTAACACTAACTCCTGCCCGTTTACCGTAATATTTGCCGTTGGTTCAGCCGCAAAAGCCGCTGCAGAAAATAGTCAAATCATTGCCGCAAGCCCGCAGGATAATAATTTTTTATGTAACATTATAAAACCTCCAATTCATTCTTTTAAGCTTATTTTAACACGAAAGCAGTTATTTGTCAAATCTTTTGGATTTTTTCTTGCAATTGACAAAAAAATATAATATAATAAAGAGTAGAAAGTGAGGCGGATTGCGTGAAAATAGCAGAATTATACAAAACAAAAAAGACCGTGATTTCCTTTGAGGTGTTTCCTCCGAAAAAAGAGGATGAACTTTTGGGAATGCAGGATGTTTTATCAGAGCTGGGAACGCTTGCCCCGGATTTTATCAGCGTTACCTACAGCGCCGGCGGCTCTAAGGGCGGAAAGCTGACCTTTGACCTGGCGGCGTGGATCAGGAAACACTGCAAAACGCAGAGCCTTGCACACATGACCTGTATTAATTCTACCCCGGAGCAGGTACAGGAGAATTTGAAGTATGCAAAAACGCTTGGTATCGAGAATGTGCTTGCCTTAAGGGGAGACATTCCGGAGGATTATACCGGAACACCTATCTATCAGTACGCAAAGGAGCTGATCCGGGATATTAAAAACACGCATCCGGAGCTTTGTGTTGGCGCAGCGGCATATCCGGAGGGACATTTTGACTGTGAGAGCGTAGCAAAAAGCGTGGACTATTTAAAAGAAAAGGAGGATGCCGGGGCAGATTTCTTTGTGACTCAGCTGTTTTTCGATAACCGGTTCTTCTATGAATTTTACGACCAGACCATCAGAGCTGGCATCAGAGTACCGATTTCTGCCGGTATTATGCCGATTCTCTCCAAAAGCCAGGTACAGAGGATGATTTTCATGTGCGGTGCGTCGCTTCCGGCACAGATGATCAAGCTTTTAGGAAAATACGAGCATTCGCCGGAGGATTTGAGAAAAGCGGCAATCGAATATTCTGCTGCACAGATCAATGATCTGATGGCGCATAAGGTGGACGGAGTACATATTTACACGATGAACCGCCCGGAGATTGCCCGAAAGAATATGGAGAAAATGATCTATGCCAACCGCACTTGAACCAAGCAGAGAGGAAATTCTGCGCTATTTAGGCTTCCGGGAACAAACGCCGGATAAAAACACAAAAGCGATGATCGAAGAAATGATCCGAACGGTGCAGAATACGGCAGCAGTGGGGGCATGCTTTGGAAAAAGTCCGTGCAGAAT
>RQCD01000199.1 GCA_008668455.1 Clostridia bacterium | reverse complement strand
TCTGTAATTCCTGTTTTTTTATGAATTTTCATGGATTTTTATAAAATTTGTGTTATAATAAAATGTATATTAGGAATGTGAAAGGGATGGTTTCTATGAAAATATCAACGCAGATAGAGGTTGCTTCCTCGCTGCTTGGCGAAGAAAAAGCAGTGGAGTATGTGGCAAAAGCAGGCTTTGACGCCTGGGATTTTTCCATGTTTGAAATGGGCATCAATCAAAATCATCCATTGTCCGGAACAAATTATCTTGCATTTGCAAGAAAGCTTAAGCAAATCGGACTGGACAATGGCATTGTGTGCAATCAGTCGCATGCACCTTTTCCGTCTGCCTCACCGGAGGTTCGTCCATATTTAAAAAGAGCAATTGAGTGTACAGCGGAAGCCGGCGGATCAATCTGCGTGATTCACCCGAATAACGACATGTCCCCGGAGGAAAATGCTGAAATGTACTTAGAACTTCTTCCCTTTGCAAAGGAGCATCATGTGAAAATTGCAACAGAAAATATGTGGAACTGGGATTGTGACAAGGACGAATCCTCCTTTGCCGCATGCGCCACCTCTGAAAGCTTTCTGGCACATCTGGACGCTGTGAATGATGACTATTTGGTTGCCTGCCTGGATATCGGCCATGCGGAAATGCGCGGTTCAGGCTCCGGGGCGGCAAATATGGCGCTTGCGCTTGGCAGCAGGCTGAAAGCCCTGCACATCCACGATAACGACCGCTGGCACGACAATCATCAGCTTCCGTTCTCCATGTCCATCGACTTTGCTCCGATTGTGACAGCTTTAAAGAAAATCGGCTACGACGGCTGGTTTACCTTAGAAGCAGACTCCTATTTAAAAGACTTTCAAAAGGATAACGTGTTTGAGGGAATGAAAAATCTTGCAAAATCAGCAAGACGGCTTGCCGATATGTTTGACAGAGCATAGGAGGACATTCGGATGGTACGTTATGCAGTGATCGGAACAAGCTGGATTACAAAAAGTCTGATCGGCGCGGCAGAGCTTGCCGGCGGTCTGTCGCTTTGTGCAGTTTATTCCAGAACAGAAGAACGCGGAAAGAAATTTGCTGCAGAATACGGAGTGGAAAAGGTTTATACCGACCTTTCCGCACTTGCAGCTGACCAGGAGATTGACGCAGTTTATATCGCCAGTCCAAATGCATGTCATTTTGAACAGGCAAAAATACTTTTATCGGCAAAAAAGCACATTTTATGCGAAAAACCTGTGGCAAGAAGCGGCGAACGGGTGCAAACACTGCTAAGGCTTGCCGAAGAAAACGGTGTGGTCTTTTTAGAGGCGATCAAGTCCATGTTCACACCCGGTGCAAAAGCAATCGAGGACGCTTTGCCTCTGCTCGGCAGAATCAGCCAGGCAAGCTTTGTGTTTCAGCAGCTGTCCTCACGCTATCCGGCGCTTTTGCGCGGAGAGCTGCCGAATATTTTTAACCCGGATTTAGAGGCAGGCGCGGTGATGGATATTGGCGTCTACTGTCTGTACCCGGCGCGCCGCTTTTTTGGGGCATATGAAAGCGTAACTGCAAATGCAAAGCTTTTGGAAAACGGGATTGATCTTTACGGGGATGCCATTTTGCACTATCCGGATCAGCAGGTCGTCCTCTCTTATTCCAAAGCGGCAAATCAAGCTGTTCCCTCGCAGATTATCGGTGATGCGGGTGCAATTTTGATTCAGAAAATCTCCAGCTTTGACGGAGTTTCTCTCATTTTAAACGATGGCGCTAAAAAAACGCTTTATCAGTCAGACAAAGAAAACGATATGAAATATGAAGCGGATTTTTTCCGCCGGGCAATTGAAACACCGGAGGAAGTCCGCGGCGAGCTTTCCAGGCTGAACCGGCTTTCTGTTTTATCCGCGGAGGGCTTAGCGGAAATCCGCAAAAAAACGAAACTCTGCTTTTAAAAGAAAGGATCTACAAATGAAAGAAAACAAAAAACAATCCTTTATGATCAACGTGGCAATTATTCTGTTTTCCCAGATTGCTGTCAAGCTGCTCGGCATGATCTACCGCATGGTAATTATCAATATGGACGGCTTCGGTTCGCAGGGAAACGGATATTACAATGCCGGCTTTCAGGTGTATACCCTGCTTTTAGCCATCTCCTCGGTCGGAATTCCGAATGCGATTTCAAAAATGACCTCGGAACGAAATGCAATCGGCGACTACAAAGGCGCGCATCATATTTTCAAAACCGCACTTGCACTCTTTTTCATCATTGGCGCGGTTTGCTCCGTACTCCTCTATTTCGGGTCAGATTTTATTGTGAACCATGTGCTTTCCATGGAAAACGCAAATGGCGCAAAATATGTATTGATGGCGCTCTCGCCCTCCATCCTGTTTGTCTGCCTTTCTGCCGTGATCCGGGGATATTTTGTCGGCATGAGCGACATGAAGGCAACCAGCTCCTCCCAGGTGTTAGAGCAGGTATTTAAATGTTTTTTTACCATTCTGATCGTTTGGAAAATGGGTCAGCTGACCTTTTAC
>RQCD01000110.1 GCA_008668455.1 Clostridia bacterium | reverse complement strand
AACAGGGTATTCCGGCATTGAGCTGTTTGTCCGCGCCATCCCTTATAACTTCTATTCAATCCTGACATTGGTTTTTGTGATTGCACTTTCTGTGATGAAATTTGATTACGGTCCGATGCGCCTGCACGAGTACAACGCACAGTATAAAAACGATCTTTATACCTGCGGCAACCGTGTAGAGGAGGAGAACGAGGCAGAAGCAAACCCCAGAGGACGCGTGATTGATCTGATTCTGCCGGTTGTGATCCTGGTTATTCTCTGTGTGATCGGCTTAATTTATGTCGGCGGCTTCTTCTCCGGTTCGGATTTTGTAACCGCCTTTGCAAATACAGACGCAACGGTAGGTCTGCCCTGGGGCGCAATTGTCGCTTTGATTTTAACCATCATCTATTTAGTTGCAAGAAGGGTGGTAACCTTTAAGGATGCCATGGACTGCATTCCGAAGGGCTTCATCGCCATGGTTCCGGCAATTTTGATTTTAACCCTTGCAACCTCGTTAAAGAATATGACCGGGCTTTTGGGTGCTGCCGACTTTGTCGGTGCTATGATGGATTCAGCGGCAACCGGTCTGGCAAACTTCCTGCCTGCCATCATCTTCTTGGTTGCCTGCCTGCTTGCCTTTGCAACCGGTACCTCCTGGGGAACCTTCGGCATCCTGATTCCGATTGTAACAGCGATTTTTGATCCGACCAGCGAGCTTTTAATTATCGGAATTGCAGCCTGCTTGGCCGGGGCGGTATGCGGTGACCACTGCTCCCCGATCTCAGACACAACCATCATGTCCTCTGCCGGTGCAATGTCAAACCACATCAATCATGTATCCACCCAGCTGCCATATGCAGTCACCGTGGCAGCGCTGTCCTTTGTCGGATATCTGCTTGCAGCATTCATCCAGCATGCAGTGATTTTACTGGCAATTGAAATCATACTGACTCTGGTTGTATTATTTACGATCAGAAAAGTATTATCATCCAAGGGAGCTGTATAACAACAGCAGACCCTGGGGGATGTAAAAAAAGCACAGATCGTTCAAGGGCTTAAATGCCTTAAAAACAGAATATTTCGCTGAAATCCGCAGTTTTGCGGATTTCTTATGATTACTGTCCTTGAACTATGCTCCAAACGCGCCGCTCGGAGTACGCCAGTACGCCGTTGGGCGCGTTTGGAGCGTTCTGCACTTTTTATACATCCCCGGTTTTGCCGAAAACTGTATTCAGGAAGTCATTTACAAAATTATGAAAAATTATAAAATTTCTTCAAAAAAATCCTTGACAAGTATAGATAGTTATGGTAGTATAAGGATAAGAGACTTACAAAAAAACGTATATAGGAGGCGAATCAATCTCATGGGTATCATGCTAATTTTCAGCGGATAAAATGATTCATTGCGGCAACTCCCCTTTCATCTCCGTTAGCTTTACAATTAATACGATAGGAGAAAGAAGTATTTGTTTCTGACTCTGCTCCAAATCGTGTGTACTACCCAAACTATGACGACAAGGTAAATTTGACACTGCACGACGGAACAGATGCCGGAATCAAGCTGAATCAGTTCAGACTGAATGATGACACCGCCTCTTTCCGGGTCAGCTTTTCGTATCACAAGCTGCTTGGAAAGTTTATGGTCCGGGGAATTGCAGATGCAATTTGCACAGCCTTAAATAAGACAGAGGATGAAATCACCGAACCGGATTTTGCAAGAATCACTTCGCTGACGATTAACCCAGTCAGAAATTATGATCTTTCGGTCGATCTCACTGGAATTGACGGCTTAACAACCCTGCAGAGACTATATCTGAACAGCTGTAAAATCAACGATATTTCTCCGCTTCGTTCTTTAATAAATCTAAAACCAGCTGGAGCTTATCAATAACGACATTGAGGACTTTTCTTCCTTAGAAAACCTTACGGCACTTACCTATCTCAAGCTTCGCGGAAATATTTCAGCAAATTATTCTGCTTTAGCTGGTATTTACAGCTCTCTATTCGTTAAAGATTTTTCACTGAGCGGACAAAATGATGTAATTTTCAGCATTCCAAATTATAACGCTCAGCAGGATCATGGAACGGTACAAATCCAGAAATCAAGTTATGAAAAAATTTCTTAATCTATTTTTTACGGCAGCGTTTTTTTAGGATTGTGTCTCCCGGCATATGTAATTACACCGTCTTACATGGGCAGCGTAAAGCTTTTAGCTGAAAAACCATTACAATGGAACTAGGTGACACGTTCACTCTGACCGCTGAAGCAGTCCCTGTAGATTTGATCGTGCCTACTACTATTGGGGATAGCAAACTCAGGAAAAGGAAATTATCACTTTAGACGGAGATAAGGGAACAATTGAGGTAACTGGCGGATCTCATGGCGAAGACATCGATGGATTTTTAACTCGTTCAACTGCCAAGGTAACCGCAATTGCATCCGGTGACATTCTGGTAGGACTTTATGCTCATATGATACCTGCTGCTTTTCCGACAACAGAAAGCCGTTTTTGAGATTTTTATGATCCAGAGTATTGTGATTATGTCACGATCCATGTCATAGAGAAAGGCAGCAAGTCGTTTAATCTGGTTATGAACACTCCGGATGGAACATCCGACGCAAAAAAGAGCACGGTTATATCTGGAAACCGACAATGACTCCAAAAAACAACACCAAGGCAGACAGCCTTACGGCAGTCTTTGAATCCGGCAATGAAACCTGCGTCAAAACCGCCTCAAACGTTGCCGAATTCTTTGACGGAAACGGTTCTGTGGAATTTGCAGTCGGTTTGCTGACAGAAAAAACAATTGATAAATTTACAGCAACTATTTCAGATAGCTCAAAAGCAAACTCATCTGCCTCTGCCTCTTGGTGGGGAAATGAAGGAACAGATCATAAAATCTTCGTGCGGACAAAATTTCAGATTTTGCAACAGCGCAGCAGTATTAAAACGGCTGCGCTGCTTTTTTATAGCTCTTCGTCAATAATTGAGGTTGATATTCTGTTTTAAAGCTGAATTGTGATTTACACAAAATGAGGGATTGACTCACGTAAAGTCCATCTGTACGGTGCCGTTGGTTTTTGGATAGACATTGAAGTTCGCCGCCAACTTAACCGCAATCATAAACCACTTAGGATTGCTAAATGTAAGTTCTTTTCCGACGATACTTACGCTACCCATACTTTTATATGGTTCATTCAACGCATATGTTACCTTTGCGTCAGTTCCTTTTGTTAAATATTTCAACACCTTGTAGGTGTATAAAACTGCCTGTACCTTTCTCGGATTTATAATTGAAGTTCTGTTGTCTTCATTTTCAGCCTGTTCTCCGATAAGGTCTGTCAAACTTTCGAGCATCTCTTCGACTTCTGCGTCTGACATAAATTCTTTTTCAAAATATAAGCTATCAACCATCCCATCGACACCTTTCCTAAAAGGCGATTCATTTCCCTTTTGCTTCACGCAAGGCTCTATTTCTTGAAACCGCCGCTCCACTGTTTCTTTCGTTTTTTATATAGCGGATTCTACTGTCTGTCAAAAATGTCTCTACTACATAGTCGGCATTATCATCAGAACAATCATCCACAATAATTAATTTCCAATTTGTGTAAGTTTGCGCTAAAACAGATTTTATAGATTCTGCAATAAACTGACCTGTATTTAAGAAGGCATCACAATTGATACCAAATCATTCATAAACATTTTCCTTTTCTACTGTATATTCTTCACTTGCATCTATTCAAAACATGCCCGAATCACTTCAATAATTCTCCTCTGCTCCTCTGCCGTCATTTTATTATCGCTCGGCAAACAGAGACCTCTTTGGAAGATATCCATGCCAACGTCATTTTTTTCTGATTTTATGTAAGCGTTGGTCATAGCTCTGCCGTTACCGAATTTTGTGACGAACGGATTCAGGCGGTAGATAGGTTGCATATGCATGGGTTGCCAGAGGGGTCTGCCTTCTGCGTTAATACTTGCAATTGCCTCCAGAATTTCGGTCGGGCAGGACTTTCCGGGGTCGGGCAGATAGCAGACATCCTGTGCTCCGCGTACCTGTTTCAACATTGCCTCCGGCTTGATGATCAGACAGGCAAGCCAATAATTTGGTGCGGAATTGATCGAATCCATTGGGTTCATCAAAGCCGGCAAATCTTT
>RQCD01000062.1 GCA_008668455.1 Clostridia bacterium | reverse complement strand
ATTTTGATATTATCAATCAGCAGATTTTCGCATCCAATCGGACGAACAGCCAGAAAAAACAGATCCCGAATGATAAAGTCACGAATCACAACCTGCTCGGAATACCGGTTCTCAATCGGACTGGGAAGGATGGGATCAACAAAATCATTGTTTCTTGTAAATACGGTTTGCCAGCTATGATCTAAAATTCCTCTCCCGGAAATCTCCACATTTGAAACATCCTCACCATAGATTTCACCATAGACAACAGCGCCCTCCTCAAGATAAATTTTCTGGTTGCTTTTTAAGATGATCCTCCCCTGATGATGAATACCCTTTTTGAATACAAGCGTTTCACCCTCAAAGTTTGTGATCTCCTCTTTCGGATTTGCAAATAAATGCAGCGCACCATGCCGGTCATCAAATTCTACCACCGCCTGACAGGGCTTTGTAATTTCAAAGGACACCGTATTCCCCTCAATTTTCGGCGTAATATGAAGTGACCTTGGGCGTACAAAAACTCTCTGAAAATCAAAATCGCACACAATTTGAATGCTCCGTTTTTCCTCAAGGTTAAAGCTTACAAACCCACAAATTTCAGTTTGGTCAAAGCTTCTTTGATGTCCCGGCCAATGTCGGTTAAACGGAAATCTTGATACTCTTGCCAGTTCCATATCCGCCTTTTTCTGATCAATATATACTTCACAGAATTTTTCCATGTTTTATGCCTCCATTTCGTTGGGTTATCGTTAACCCTGTTTTGAATAACTATATTATATCATAAAACCCGGAAATGTCAAGCAAAAAATTATGATTTATTTCCTTTTTTCTATAGCATTTTTATAAATTTTATGCTATAATAGAACTATCGTGAAATTTAGAATAGAATGGTTTTCGATGTTATTATGGCAAAGAAAAAACAAGCCGCAAAGCGTACATCTTCTAAAAAGAAGAAAAAACAAACCGGCGCGCCGTTTCCTTATACGGGAATGTGTGCGATTTTGTTGTTCCTTTCTGCACTTTTCGGCGTTTTTATTTATACACAAAGCAGCGCAGTTGTGGCAGGATTTTTCCATGAACTCTTTTTTGGCTTATTTGCAAAAACCGCCTGGTTTGTTCCGGTTGTCCTTTTAGGTCTTTGTATTTATACCGGGAAATCCAGAAGCTGTGACCGGCTGGGGATCAAGTCCAGTCTCTGCTTTTTGCTGCTTATCTTTATTGCAGCGCTTGTACATATGCTGCACGGAGAAGCACTCCCCTTTGCCGAGCTTTATAGCTACGGCGCAAATGGCGTGGGCGGCGGATTATTGGGCGGTGCGATTGCAAAGCTCTTGATCGGCAGCATTGGAAAAATTGCGTCGGTTTTAGTTGCGCTTTTTTTCATTGTGATACTTTTAAGCGTTATCTTTAAGATCTCACTGGTCAGCGCCGTTTCTACTTTTCTTTCCGGTCTTTTCGGGCTGCGCGAGGAAATCCGGACAGTGGAGCATCCGGATCATTATGCAGCCGGCAGAAAAACCAAGCAGAAAATCTCCGAGCATCAGGAGGAAAAACGGCTTGCCGGAGAGGATCTGGATTTTTCTATTGACGATCCCCAAAAAGAATCCAAAAGAAAAAAAGAAGAAGCAGAGGAAAAGGTCTTTACAGCCGCTGATTTAGAGGAAGTGGTATTTACCCCGGAGCTTCTGGCAGAGGATCATGTACAGGCGCCGGAAAAGCCGGCAGAAGAACCAAAGCCAAGCCCTGACCAGGACGAAAAATTAGAAAAACGCACAGCGGCAACGACAAAGGCAGAGCAAAAAAAGATTGACACTGAAATGGACGGCGCAATTGAAAAGCCGCCGGTGGAATATGTATTTCCGCCGCTCTCTCTTTTAAAGGCTGCAAAGCCGACCTCAGAGGACAAGCGCCGGGAAATGCGCGAAACCGCCCAAAAGCTGATGGAGGTTTTAAAGGATTTCGGCGTGGAGGCAAAGCTTTTGCAGGTGACCCAGGGACCGAGCGTGACCCGATATGAAATCCAGCCGCAAACCGGTGTCAAGCTCTCCAAAATTTCCGGTCTTTCGGAGGATATTGCCTGGAAGCTTGCGGTTTCCACCGTTTTGGTATCGGCAGTACCCGGAAAAGCGGCAATCGGAATTGAAGTTCCGAATAACAGCGTCTCGATGGTTTCCGGCAGAGAAATTTTTGAAAGCGACACCTTTAAAAAGGCAGAATCCAAGCTTTCCTTTGCGCTCGGAAAGGATATCGGCGGCAATGTGGTTGTCGGCGATATTGCCAAAATGCCGCACGTTCTGATTGCAGGCTCTACCGGTTCGGGTAAGAGCGTCTGCATTAATACAATTATTACCAGTATTTTGTATAAAGCAAAGCCGGAGGAGGTCAAGCTGATTATGGTTGACCCGAAGGTGGTGGAGTTAGGTGTTTACAATGGAATTCCGCACCTGCTGATTCCGGTTGTGACCGATCCGAAACGAGCCGCCGGCGCGCTTAACTGGGCGGTCAGCGAGATGATGAAGCGCTATGCGCTTTTTGCGGACAGCCACACCCGAAACTTAGACGGCTACAACAAAATTCAAAAGAAAAACGGAGATCCGACCCTCCCGAAAATCGTCATTATTATCGATGAGTTAGCCGATCTGATGATGGTTGCAGCAAAAGAGGTGGAGGACGCAATCTGCCGCCTGGCACAGCTTGCGCGTGCTGCCGGGATTCATTTGATCGTGGCAACCCAGCGGCCGTCTGTAGACGTTATCACCGGCTTAATCAAAGCAAATGTTCCCAGCAGAATCGCCTTTGCTGTCTCCAGTCAGGTGGACAGCCGGACAATTTTGGACAAGGGCGGCGCGGAAAAGCTTTTGGGAAAGGGCGACATGCTCTATCATCCCTCCGGCATGAATGCTCCGCTCCGGGTACAGGGTGCGTTTATTTCAGACAGCGAGATCGAAAAAGTGATTGAGTTTGTCAAGGAGCATTCCGAGGAAACACACTATTCTGAGGATTTAGCAGATCATATCGAGCGGATGTCCACCGGGGAAAACGGTGTGACCGACGATAAGGATGAGGAAAACGACGGAGACACTCTGCTCCCGGAGGCAATTTCGCTTGCCGTGGAATTAGGGCAAATCTCTACTGCCATGATACAGCGGCGCTTAAAGGTTGGCTACGCGCGCGCCGGCAGAATTATTGACCAGATGGAGCAGCGCGGAATTATCAGCGGCGCAAATGGCAGCAAGCCGCGTGAGGTTTATGCAAACCGGATCAGCGTGGACGACCTGCCCGATTAAGAGAGGATCACTATGGAACAAAACAACTTTCTCCCCATCAGCCGGGAGGATATGAAAAAACGCGGCTGGGATGAGCTGGATTTTCTCTATATTATCGGCGACGCTTATGTGGATCATCCAAGCTTTGGTCATGCGATTATCTCCAGAATCTTGGAGAAGCACGGCTATCGCGTGGGGATTATATCCCTGCCGGACTGGCACAGCACAAAGGATTTCCTGCGCTTAGGGAAGCCCCGGCTCGGCGTATTAGTCAGCTCCGGCAATATTGACAGCATGGTCAACCACTATACCGCAAGCAAAAAAAGACGAAGCGAGGATGCCTATGCGCCCGGAAACCGTTCCGGTCAGCGTCCGGATCGTGCGGTGATTGTATACTGCAACCGCATCCGGGAGGCATTCGGAGATATCCCGCTCTTAATCGGCGGCGTAGAGGCGAGTCTCAGAAGATTTGCCCATTATGACTATTGGGACAACAAAATCCGGCACAGCATTATGGTAGATTCCCAGGCAGATATCCTGATGTACGGCATGGGCGAAAAACAGATTGTCGCGCTTGCAGATGCGCTTGCTGCCGGAATCCCTGTAAAAGAAATCCGGAATGTTCCCGGCACATGCTATTTATCAGACGAGCCGGTCAGCGAAAATGCGGCGATAATTCCCTCCTACGAGGAATGTATCGCGTCCAAGAAAAGCTATGCAGAATCCTGCAGGATTCAGTATTATGAACAGAACCCCTATATCGGAAAAACCATTGTACAGCAGCACGGCAGACAATATTTAATTCAGAATCCGCCGATGCCGCCGCTCAACACCAAGGAATTGGACGCAGTCTATGCGCTCCCCTATGAAAAAAATTATCATCCGGTCTATGAGGCATCCGGCGGTATTGAGGCGATTAAAGAAGTAAAATTCAGCCTGGTCAGCTCGCGCGGCTGCTTTGGCAGCTGCAATTTCTGCGCGCTTGCCTTTCATCAGGGACGGATTGTAACCGCGCGGAGCAGGCAATCCCTGATCCAGGAGGCAAAGCAGATGGTTTGGGATCCGGATTTTAAAGGGTATATTCATGATGTCGGCGGACCGACTGCCAATTTCCGTGCCCCGGCATGTGAAAAACAGAATACCCTCGGCGCATGCAAGAACAAGCAGTGTCTCTTTCCTGCCCCCTGCAAACATCTGAAAATCGACCACAAGGAATACGCCGGGCTTTTGCGGAGTCTGCGGCAGATTGACGGGGTGAAAAAGGTGTTTATCCGCTCCGGCATCCGGTTTGATTATCTCATTCACGATCCGGACGATACCTTCTTCTATGAGCTTTGCAAACACCACGTCAGCGGTCAGCTAAAGGTTGCCCCGGAGCATGTTTCGGATAACGTTCTGCGCTATATGGGAAAGCCGGAAAATGCCGTTTTTAACCGCTTTTCCGATAAGTTTTACCGGATCAATGAACAGCTTGGAAAAAAACAATATTTAGTTCCCTATCTGATGTCGAGCCATCCGGGAAGTACGCTAAAGGATGCTATCACCCTGGCGCTCTATTTAAAAGAACACCACATCAACCCCCAGCAGGTACAGGATTTTTATCCGACGCCCGGCACGATTTCTACCTGCATGTTTTATACCGAAATTGATCCCTTTACAGGGAAATCGGTCTATGTACCGAAAACACCGAGGGAAAAGGCAATGCAGCGCGCACTTTTACAGTTCCGGAATCCGGACAACTATGATTTAGTGTACGAAGCGCTGACCAAGGCAGGGCGGCGGGATTTAATCGGATTCGGTCCAAACTGCCTGATCCGTCCGCGAAAGGAAAAGCCGCACCATCAAAAGCAGGCGGCAAAAAAAGAAATACCCAAAAAGCGAACACCGCATAATCAGCGAAAGAAAAAGAAATAGAAAGGAACGGTTACAATGGCAAAAATTCTGAGCGGAAAAGAGGTTTCCGCGCGAATCAAGAGCAAGCTTACAGAAGAAGTCTCTGCACTCAAGCAGAAAGGAATTTTCCCGGGGCTTGCAGTGGTGATTGTCGGAGATGACCCGGCAAGCCGCGTTTACGTCAATTCCAAGAAAAAGGCATGCGAGGAGCTTGGAATTTATTCCGAGGAATATGCACTCCCCGGCACAGCAGAGCCGCAGGAGCTTTTCCACCTGATTGATCTGTTAAACCACAAAAAAGAAATTAACGGAATTTTAGTGCAGCTTCCGCTTCCAAAGCAATTTAACGAGGAAGAAGTCATTCAGGCAATTGATCCGAAAAAGGATGTGGACGCATTCCATCCGGTCAATGTGGGAAAAATCATGGTCGGCAATTATGATTTTGTACCCTGCACTCCGGCAGGGGTGATGGAGCTGATCAAGGAATCCGGCATTTCGATCGAGGGAAAGGAATGTGTTGTGGTCGGCAGAAGTAACATTGTCGGAAAACCGCAGGCACTGCTCCTGTTGCACCAGAATGGAACAGTTACAATCTGCCATTCCCGTACAAAGAATCTGAAAGAGACGGTCAAGATTGCAGATTGTGTAGTTGAAGCTGTTGTAAAGCAAAAATTTATCACTGACTACATAATAAAAGAATTAGCAGTGCTAATGGACGTCGGAATAAACAGAAATGAAGATATGAAGCTT
>RQCD01000129.1 GCA_008668455.1 Clostridia bacterium | reverse complement strand
GTGCCGGAGGGCGTGCGGCAGTCGGAGGAGATGATCCGGATGGTTCGCAAGCCCCCCTGCAACGTTGTTCTTACATATATTAATGAAGCATTACCAAACGGCTATGAAAATATCCACCGCCATTTAGAGCGCGGCGAAATGGAATGCTTCTTTACCGCCTGCGACATGATGCTGAAAATCAGCTGCCCGGAATGTGTGATTAAGCATGTGGAGGGCGACTATGATCCGCCTGCTTTAGACAGCATGCCAGACAGCCACTGCTACACACTTTGGTATAACAATCACGGTCTGGAATTCCGCAAGCTGCACAAGGGATACTGGCAAAAGGTATTAAAGGGCTGGTACTACGGCTGCGGCGAATACGGAGCAGAGGGATTGGATTTTAAAGAGGTTATGGAAAATGATTATCCCAAGGACTGGATAAAAGAACCGTTCTCTCCAAAAAATATTGTAAAAGCACAGTCCGACAGCATGCAGCACTGGTTCTTTGACCGTCCGGACAGCATGGAGGGGTGGATTTCTGCAACGCAGTCACATCAGGCATTTGCAGCACGGTTTATGACCGAGGCATTCAGACGCGATCCGCGCATGGTTTCAAATGCAATCCACCTCTTTATCGACGCTTGGCCGTCCGGCTGGATGAAAACGATCATGGACTGCAAGCGGAATCCAAAGCCAGCATATTTTGCTTACCGGAATGCGTTAGAACCGGTTTTGGTGAGTCTTAGAAGCGACCGGTTTACCTACTATTCCGGCGAAACGGCAAAAATCGAGGCTTACCTTTGCAATGACACAAACAAACCTGTTTCCGGCACGCTGCATTTTGGTTTATATGACGGAGAGACACTTTTGCAGTCCGGCGAGACACCGGTAACCTGCGGCGACTGTACCGCTGAATATGCTGTCAGCGCGTGCTTTTCTGTTCCTGGTGTGGCAGACCGTCAGAAATTTATGCTAAAGGCTGCACTGGTTGATTCCGAGGGCAGCGTAATTTCGGACAACAGCTGGGAGTTTGAAGCATTTGCAGACGTCACCGTGGAAGAAAGTGACCAGATTGTATGGGTGACCGATTTAACCCCCGGAACTCATACCGTTGCAGGAGAAACCGTCACCGTGAAAAAATGCGACACAAGAAATTATGTTTCTGCACAAACCGGACACCCTGCTGTGGCAGAATTTCATCCGAACGATTTCCGGTTCTGGTATGACAAGGAGACAGATATGCTGAACATTATGACCGGTCAGACCTTTGACGCACCGGGATTTCTTCCCATTCTCACCGCCTGGGATATTCCGGACGGCAAGGATTGGTGCGAACAATGCGTGCTTGCAGAAAAGAAATATGAGGGAAAAACTTACCTGGTTTCTATGATTGATTTAAAATGCGAAAACCCGGTTGCCAAAAGACTTTTAAAAAATCTTTACAAGCTATAAGGAGAGCGTATGGATCGTTTGGAATTATATCATAAAATACAGCTGCCGGAGAATGCCATTGCAAGGCTGCTTGAAGTACGCAGGGAAATTCCGACTGATGTTTTAGAGAAATTTTCTGTTCTTTTATGCAGTCCGGCAGACTATGCACATGCAGAACAGGATTTAAAAACAATCCTCTCCCCCGACCCGGACGGCTTTAAGATTTTATTTGTGATGTTAGAAAGCGCCTTGATTTCCTACAGGAAATATCAGCAGCGCGGCATTTCCGAGGAAATCTACCTTGCCACCATGAAAGGCTTTACACGTGTTTTGCATGAGAATTTCGCAGCCTTTCATAAACTGACCTTTGACCGGTCCTGGTGGATGGGACGGCTGTTATCCCTGGTTCTGTTCCGGATCGGAGAGCTGGAATATGAGCTTTTCTTTGAAACCGGAACGCCGATGATCTCAATGCACATACCTTCTGACGCAAAGCTTACACAGACGGATGAATCTATTGCAAAAAGCCGGAAGTTTTTTAAAACCTTTTTCCCGAACTACGAAAACGTGCCGTACTTCTGTCAGTCCTGGCTGATGTCTCCGGCGATACCGAGGCTTTTGGATCAGTCATCCAGACTGCTTGGCTTTTGGAAAAAATTTGAGATTACAGACTTTCAGCCGGAAGATGAAAGCTATAAATGGTGGGTGTTCCAAAGCTACACTATGAATCCCGAGGATTTTTCCGAAAAAACCAGTCTGCAAAGAGCAATCAAGCAGTATGTCTTATCCGGCGAAAAAATCGGAGAAGCAAAAGGAATTTTAAAAAATTAATTCAAAGGAACGCGGATAAATTTTGTTTCGCGTTCCTTTTACATGCTTTCAGAAAAAATGCAGATACTAAGATCAGTTTCATATCGTTTGAAAAAATTGTCAATTTTGCGCAACTTTATAGTTAAATACAACAAAAATGCGCTCAATAAAAAAAATATTTCATTTTTCTCTTGAAAAAAGCACAAAATTGCGATACAATATACATATGTTTTATTTTAAAAGAGAATAACAGGAGGATTCGTATATGTGTGGAATTGTAGGATATATCGGCTCACAGCAGGCGGCGCCGATTTTACTGGAGGGTCTTTCCAAGCTGGAATACCGCGGCTATGATTCAGCCGGAATTGCAATTTACGGAGAAAACGCAAGTGAGGTTGCAAAGGCAAAAGGACGTCTAAAGGTGCTGTCCGATATGACAGACGGCGGAAAATCGGTAAAAGGAACAGTCGGAATCGGACATACGCGTTGGGCAACACACGGAGAGCCGTCGGATGTCAATTCTCATCCGCACATTTCCGAATCCGGACGGTTTGCCGTAGTTCATAACGGCATTATCGAAAACTACATCAGCCTGAAAAAAAAGCTTTTGGAGCGCGGCTATAAATTTGTTTCCGAAACAGATACCGAGGTCATTGCGCACTTGTTTGAGTATTACTATAACGGCGACCTGGTGGAAACCATGATCAAAGTAATCCACCGGGTGGAGGGATCGTATGCTTTGGGCATCCTCTGTGCAGATCATCCGAATGAATTTATTGCTGTCCGCAAAGCAAGTCCGATGATCGTCGGCTTAGGTGAGGGCGAAAACTTTATTGCATCAGACGTCACTGCAATTCTGAAGCACACCCGGAAAATTCATTATTTAGAGGACAATGAGATTGTGCTGCTTTCTTCTGATTCCGTGAAAATTTACAACACCGACCGCGAGGAAATCAAAAAGGAAGTATTCACAGTAGACTGGGATGTTTCTGCAGCAGAAAAGGGCGGCTATGAGCATTTCATGATGAAAGAGATCGAGGAGCAGCCAAAGGCGCTCCGCGATACCATCAGCCCGCGGATTAAGGACGGGAAAGTGGTTTTGGATCAGTTCAGCATGACGGATGAACAGCTCCGGAATCTCCATAAAATTTACATCGTTGCCTGCGGAAGCGCTTATCATGTCGGAGTCGTCGGAAAATATGTGATCGAAAAGCTCTGCCGGATTCCGGTGGAAGTAGAGGTTGCGTCAGAATTTCGCTATCACGATCCGATTATTGATGAGCATTCCTTAACCATCGTGATCAGTCAGTCCGGCGAGACTGCCGACACCATGGCGGCATTAAAAGAGGCAAAGAAAAAAGGATCGAGAATTTTGTCGATTGTAAACGTTGTCGGAAGCTCGATTGCAAATGCATCGGATGATGTGATTTACACCTGGGCAGGACCGGAAATTGCCGTTGCAACTACCAAAGCATACAGCACACAGCTTGCCGTTATTTATCTGATTGCACTATATTTTGCAGATCGTCTTGACAGAATCAGCGAAAAAGAGTACAATACCATATTGAGTGAGATAGAAACCCTCCCCCAAAAGGTATCGGAAATTTTATCGGACAAGGAAAACGTGCAGTATTTAGCGTCAAAATTCTTCCACTGCAAGAGTATTTTCTTCATCGGCAGAAATCTGGATTATGCCGTTGCACTGGAAGGATCTCTGAAGCTGAAAGAAATTTCCTACATTCATTCAGAAGCATATGCAGCAGGCGAATTAAAACACGGAACAATTTCCCTGATTGAGGATGGAACGCTGGTGGTTGCCTTGGCAACCGGCAGAGAGCTTTATGAGAAAACCATCAGCAATGTCAAGGAAGTCAAGGCAAGAGGCGCGGTTGTGATGGGTGTTACAACCACCGACCACGAACACACCGAGGATGTTTGTGACTATGTAGTAAAAATTCCGGTGACACATCCGGTATTACTGCCGTCGCTGACGGTAATTCCGCTACAATTATTCGGCTATTATGTTGCCAGCCTGAAGGGCTGCGACATTGACAAGCCGAGAAACCTCGCAAAATCTGTTACAGTTGAATAATTTGGGGCTGCGGTAGATTATTTCGTGAATTTACCGCAGCTTTTTTGCGGTTTTTAAAGGAGATTTAGAATGATAACGAGTAAACAAAGAGCATTCTTAAGAAAGCAGGCAAACGGTTTAGAGCCAATTTTTCAGATCGGAAAGGGCGGCATCACCGAGGAATTGATTTCCCAGCTTTCCAACGCCTTAGAGGCAAGAGAACTGATTAAGGTGCATGTGTTAGAAACAGCCATGCTGGATATTAAGGAAGCCTGCAACAGCATTGCAGAAAAGCTTGGTGCAGAACCGGTTCAGGCGATCGGTTCAAAGTTTGTGCTGTATCGGCAGGCATCGAAACAAGATAAACGGAAAATTGAGCTTCCAAAAAAATCGAGGTGATCTGTTTTGGGGAAAATTGGTCTTATGGGCGGAACCTTCGACCCAATCCATGATGCGCATTTAGAGATGGCAAAGGCGGCAAAGGAGCAGTTTGCTTTAGACCGGATTCTTTTTATGACGGGCGGTAATCCGCCGCATAAACACACACAGACAGACGCGAAAATCCGCCATCACATGGTGAAGCTTGCGCTTGCCGGACGAGAGGATTTTGTGCCGCGTGCGGACGAGGTAGACTCCAGCGAGCCGTCCTACACCTCTGTAACGCTAAAAAAACTGAACCAGCAGTACCCGGAGAATACTGTTTACTTTATCATCGGCGGCGATTCGCTCCGCGACTTCTTCACATGGCACGAGCCGGAGGAAATACTGCGCCGCTGTGTGCTTTTGGTATATCCTCGCTCCGGCTATCCAACCCAGGCTGACCTGGATGCTTTCTGCCGCAGACATCAGGCGAGGGCAAGCATTTTAAGGCTTCCGGAGGCTGTTATTTCCTCCACTGAGATCCGTCAGAAGCTTGCAGCCGGAGAACCGACAGAAAAATTCCTGCCGCCGCCTGTCTGGGAATACATCCGCCGCGTCCGGTTATATCAAACACCGCCGGAGCATCCGGAAGAAAAGCTGAAACAGGATTTAAAGCATGATCGCTTTCTGCATAGTCTGGGAGTACGCGATACAGCGGTAAAAATGGCGCGTCTCTTTGGCGCTGACGAGGAAAAGGCATGGCTTGCCGGACTTCTGCACGACTGTGCAAAAAATATTCCGGAGCAGGAAATGCGCAGCCTGTGTGAGGATTTGGAAGTACCATTAGATGAAACCGAACAAAAAATGCCCGGACTGATCCACCCCAAGCTGGGCGCTGTTCTTGCGCAGATCTGGTACGGAGTTTATGATGAAGAAATTATAGATGCCATCCGCTGGCACACCATTGGAAAGCCGGACATGGGAACACTTGCAAAAATTATTTTTGTGGCAGATATGGTAGAACCAAACCGTTCCTATCCGGAGGCAGAAGCGCTCCGGGCAATTGCCTTTTCAGATTTAGACGAAGCGGTTTATGCCTGTGTCCGCGCAACAGTTCTCTGGAACAAAAAACGAGGAAACATCATTCATCCGAATGCCTATGCCATTCTGTATGCATACCATCCGGAGAAGAAAATATAACAGGGAGAGAGAATCATGGAAACATATACAATTTTTAAAAACGTAGCAATTATTTTGCTGGTCGCAAAAGCTTTCGGAATCCTGGCGCGCAAATGCAAAGCCCCGCAGGTGGTCGGAGAAATCATCGCCGGACTCATCATCGGTCCCTGTGTTTTGGGATTGGTGCAGCAGACAGAATTTTTAAGCGCCATGGCAGAAATCGGCGTGGTAATTATCATGTTTTCTGCCGGTCTGGAAACCGATCTCCGGGATCTGATGAAAACAGGTTTTTTCGCCTTTTTAATCGCCTGTGCCGGAGTACTTGTGCCGCTTGTCGGCGGCGCTCTTTTATACTTTGCCTTCTACGGTGCATCCCCTTGGGGCAGCGAGGGTTTTATGCGTGCCGTCTTTATGGGTACAATTATGACGGCAACCTCCGTCAGCATCACCGTCCAGGCGCTCCGGGAAATGGGGCATTTAAAGGGACGTGTCGGTACAACCATTATGAGTGCGGCAATTATTGACGATGTAATCGGCATTGTCGTTCTAACCTTTGTAATCGGCATGAAATCCTCTGAGGTTCAGCCGGTTCAGGTGCTTTTAAGAACAGCATTATTCTTTGTATTTGCCATTATCGGCGGTGTTTTGATCTATAAGATTATGAAAAAATATGACGCACATCATCCGCACACACGCAGAATCCCGATTTTAGGTCTGGCATTCTGCCTGGCAATGGCATATGCCGCTGAACGGTATTTTGGAATTGCCGATATTACCGGAGCATATGTTGCCGGCATTATCATGTGCAATATTCACGACTCTGACTATATCGCCGAGAAAATGGACATTAACTCCTATATGATCTTTGGTCCGCTGTTTTTTGCAAGTATCGGTCTGAAAACCGATATTTCAAATTTCAGCCTGTCGATTTTATCATTTTCAATTTGCTTTGTGCTGGTAGCATTAATCTGTAAAATAATCGGCTGCGGTCTGATTGCAAGGGTATGCCATTTCGGCAGAGCGGATTCTCTGAAAATCGGCGTTGGCATGATGACGCGCGGCGAGGTGGCGCTGATCG
Source organism: Clostridia bacterium (assembly GCA_008668455.1). GTDB lineage: Bacteria > Bacillota > Clostridia > UBA1381 > UBA1381 > RQCD01. The sequence continues at coordinate 2,421 of RQCD01000129.1, read as the reverse complement.
TTTCACAAAAGGGACTCTCTGCCGGTCTGATGGATCCGGTATACTTCACCTCAGTGATTCTGTTGATTATTACCTCCTCTGTCCTGACTCCGATTGTATTAAAAATGCTTTATGCAAAGTATCCTGACCCAGACGCTGTACCGGTAAAATGAACAGAATACAATACCTAAAGCAACAGCTTTCCTCAAAATACTGCATTTTATGTCAGCGCCCGGTTCGCGAACATGTGCTTTGCTGCGGGACACTCTGCATCTGCCCGGAATGTAAGCAGCTGATGGAAACCTATCGTCCCGGCACAGCCTTCGCCGGCAACGCAAATATAGAAAGCTTATTTGCCGCCGCACCCTACCGCGGAATCTTGCGCGATTCCTTTTTAAGCTACAAATTTCGCCGGCAGGAGGCATTTTATGAAATCTTCGCACAGATTCTGATCTGTGCCGTCATGCCGGCAATCGATCAGCTGCAGCCTGATCTGGTTTTGCCGGTTCCGCTTTCTCCAGCACGTATGAATGAGCGCGGATATAATCAGGCAGGACTGCTTGCCAGAAAGATAGCGGAGCGCTTTGAAATCGACTATACCGAAACAGCAGTATTCCGAACCAGAAATACCGCCAAGCAAAGTCTGCTCCTGCCCCATCAGCGTCAACAGAATGTAGAAAATGCGTTTTTAGCCGACCGGGAAAAGGTCGCCGGAAAACGGATTCTGCTGATTGATGATATTTTCACTTTCGGTGCAACCATGGATTCCTGCGCAAAAGCGCTGTTAGACGCCGGCGCGGCAAGCGTAAATGCCGCGGTACTCTTTAAGACAACGTCCCGGAATGATGAAAGCGACCAATTTTAAAGGAGCGCCTCTCCGATTTTATAGACGTCTCCTGCTCCGACTGTCAGGAGCATATCTCCCTCGGATAAGGTATTCCGCAGATAATCTTCAATTTCTGCAAACGTTTTCATATAGTGTGCGTTCACGCCGCGTTTTTTAATTTCTTCTGCCAGTTTTTCCGGATCGGTCACACCGTCCGGTTCTTCTCTTGCGGCATAAATATCGGTAACAATCAGCTCATCTGCAAGATCAAAGCACTCTACAAACTCCTCCCACAAGAGCCGCGTCCGGGAATAGGTATGCGGCTGAAACACACATTTTACTGCCGTTTCCGGGAACGAGCGTGCCGCTTTGAGCGTTGCACGGATTTCAGTGGGATGGTGTGCATAATCGTCAATCACAGCCGCTCCATGATACATTCCTTTTTTTTCAAACCGACGGTGTACCCCATGAAAGGTTTCAATGCCGCGCGCCGTCGTTTCCGGATCAATTCCCAGCCGGTCACAGACTGCCACTGCCGCAAGTGCATTTAAAATGTTGTGCTCGCCTGCCACACCAAGCTGTAAGCCGCACAAACGCTTTCCGTGGGAAAATACATCAAATGCAGGAAAACCGCCCTCAAACCGAATATTTTGAGCGTAAAACGCATCTTCCTCCGAAAAGCCATAATAGCAGATGTCCAAATCCAGATCTTTGAGCGCTTTTTTTACATTTTCATTCTCGCTGCATGCAATCACGCATCCGCGTCCTTTTGTGAGCAGCGCAAACTTCCGGAAGCTCTCGATAATCTCCTCAAGACTGTGGAAGAAATCCAGATGATCCGCATCAATGTTTGTAATGAGCGCAATCGTCGGAAAGAATTTCAAAAAGCTGTTGGTATATTCGCATGCCTCCGTCACAAAATAATCTGAATCTCCCAGCCGGACATTTCCGCCGATTAAGTCAAGCTCACCGCCTAAGCTGATAGTCGGATCTGTTCCGGCATAGACCAGCGCATGCGCAAGCATGGAGGGGGTGGTGGTTTTTCCGTGCGTTCCCGAAACGCCTACAGCATGTCCGAACTGCTTCATCACAGCGCCTAATAATGCCGCGCGGTCAATGGTCGGAATGCTCAGCCTTGCCGCCTCTGAAAGCTCCGGATTATCGCTGTGTACCGCCGCTGTATGCACCACCAAATCCGCACCGTGTACCTGCTCTGCCCTGTGTCCGATATAAATAACCGCACCCATGCCGGCAAGCTTATCTGTCATTTCAGATTCTGTCCGGTCTGAACCAGACACCCGAAAGCCTTTTTTTAGCATCATCTGCGCCAGACCGCTCATACTGATGCCGCCGATTCCGACAAAATGTATTATTGCATGCTCCGAAAGCATGGATAAGTCAAATTGATTCATATGTGTTACCCCTTTTATTTTCCAGTTTATCATATTAATTATATACCGAAACGGCAAAAAATAAAATACGATTTTAAAAATTTTTCTGTCTTTTTTAATTTATTGGTGATGTTGTACAAAAAATAGTTCAAATAACCGCCATATATGAAGAAAATTTTAGAATATGTTGACAAAATGATAAAAAGTATTTATTATAGATAGTAG
>RQCD01000134.1 GCA_008668455.1 Clostridia bacterium | reverse complement strand
CACCGAAAGCGCATGCACGCCCTCGCCGAAAAACTCCATAGAGCGGTACAGCGCACCGTCCACCCCGATGATACCGATGATATGCAGAATCACATCCTTACCGCTGACATAGGGGGAAAGCTTTCCCTTTAGTTCAAAACGAAGTGCAGACGGAACCTTAAACCATGCCCTTCCGCTTGCCATCGCGCAGGCAAGGTCGGTAGAGCCGACGCCGGTGGAAAATGCGCCTAACGCGCCATAGGTGCAGGTGTGGGAATCTGCGCCGATGACTGCGTCTCCGGCTGTCACCAAGCCTTGCTCCGGCAGAAGCGCATGCTCAATGCCCATTCTTCCGACGTCAAAATAATTTTCAATTTTCTCCTGACCGGCAAAATCCCGGCAAGCCTTACACTGTTCCGCAGCCTTAATATCCTTATTCGGAATAAAGTGATCCATTACCAGTGCGATTTTCTTCCTGTCGAAAACGTTTTTCCCAAGCTTTTTAAATTCCCGGATTGCTACCGGTGCGGTGATGTCATTTCCAAGGGTCAAATCGAGCTTTGCAAGAATCAGATCCCCGGCAGAAACATGGTCTAAGCCCGCATGAGCTGCTAATATTTTTTGTGTCATTGTCATTCCCATGATCTGTTTCCTCCTTATTCTGCCACACCCGGGAGCTTATTGATTGCATTCAGATAAGCTAAAATACTTGCCTCGATAATATCGGTAGAAAGTCCGCGTCCGTTATAGGTTTTTCCTTCATCCTTTGTTTTCAGCTTTACAATGACCTCACCAAGCGTATCCTTACCCTCTGACACTGCGCGGATCTGGTAGGTTTCCAGCGTGTGCACAGGCGGCAGGACTATTTTATCAATCGCGTTATATGCCGCGTCAATCGGACCGTCGCCCAGGCAGACATCCTCTAAAATCTTCTCTCCGTCCTTTAGGCGGATGGTACAGGTTGCTGTGGTATGATTGCCGGCATGAACATCAAACCGATCCAGAAGATAGCGCTCGTGCTCCTCTTTTCTTTGCAGGAGCAGCGCCTCAATATCAAAATCGTTGACTTCCTTTTTCTTATCGCAAAGCGCCTTGAATGCCTCAAATACACGCTCTAATTCCGGTTGCTCCAGTTCATAGCCCATCGTCTCCAAATGCTGACAGAATGCATGCTTTCCGGAATGCTTTCCAAGCACAATCCGATTTTCATGCATACCGACTGATTCCGGCGTCATGATTTCATAGGTGGCGCGGTTTGCAAGCACTCCGTGCTGATGGATTCCTGCTTCATGCGCAAAGGCATTTTTTCCGACAATCGGCTTATTGATCGGCGCATTCTGACCGATAATATCGTACACCTTTTTACTGGTTCTGTAAATCTGTGTGGTGTCCAGGCGCGGAAGAGCCGCATACGCGTCCTCCCGGGTATGCAGCGCCATAACAACCTCCTCTAATGAGGTATTTCCGGCACGCTCACCCAGACCGTTTACGGTACATTCAATCTGCATCGCACCGCCGCGGACGCCTGCTAAGGAATTTGCAACCGCCATACCCAGATCGTTATGACAGTGTACCGAGAAAATGGCATTGTCGCTGTTTGGTACATTTTTGATCAGGTATTCAATCAGCTGCTGCATTTCGCCCGGTGTGGTATAACCGACGGTATCCGGAATATTCACAACACCTGCACCGTTTGCGATTGCAGCTTCAGAAACCTTTGCTAAAAATTCCGGATCGCTCCGCGTGGCATCCTCAGCGGAAAATTCAATATTGGAGCAGTATTTTGCGGCATATGCTGTCATCTTCTTCACATGCTCCAAAACCTCCTCCGGTGACATTTTCAGCTTATATTCCATATGAATCGGCGAGGTGGCTATAAACAGATGGATTCTCGGATCAACCGCCCCCTTTACAGCCTCATATGCCGCGTCAATATCCTTTTGATTTGCTCTGGCAAGAGATGCAACGGTACAGTCGCGAACGGTTTCTGCAATTCTTTTCACCGATTCAAAGTCCCCCGGCGAGGAAATGGCAAATCCGGCTTCAATCACATCCACCTTCATTTTTTCCAGACAGCGCGCAACCTCAAGCTTTTCCCGCAGATTCATGCTGCATCCGGGCGACTGCTCTCCGTCACGCAGTGTTGTATCAAAAATTTTAATCTGCTTCATCCTAAAACCTCCTGTAAAAAAAAGCAGGGATAAGGCATCAGCCTTATCCCCTAAACTTATTTTCGGCTATGATCCTGAGCCATTTTTTCCATTGCGTCAATGCAATTTTTGCAGATTGCCTTTCCTCCGTAACGAACCAGGTTATCCGATTCATCACAGAAGATGCATGCCGGTGCATATTTCTTCAGAACAATCATATCGTCATCAACAAAAATCTCTAACGAATCTCTGTTCTTGAGTCCAAACACCTTTCTCAATTCCTTTGGGATTACAATTCTTCCCAACTCATCAATTGGTCTTACAATTCCAGTTGCTTTCATTCATATCATTCCTTTCCTTTTCGCATAAATGAGGTGCCCGAAAGATTATTCCAATTGCTGTTTCAAGAAGCTTTTGCAAAAATTGCCTTTCCAGTTATCCAGCGCATGTACAATGATCCTGCGTTGATTCCTCGTCTTTTTCTGTCGAATACTATTATATAACAAAAATCCCATAT
>RQCD01000144.1 GCA_008668455.1 Clostridia bacterium | reverse complement strand
TTATGACATTTGTCCGCTGTCTGCCCGGTGTGTGGTGAATAATGTCAGCATGAAGATGCAAACCGACCTGATTATGGCTTTGGTGGAATACTTTAGAAAGCATACGGTTCAAGGAGAGAAATAATGAGAATATATCCGGCAATTGATATACAGGATGGAAAGTGCGTCCGGCTTTTTAAGGGAAGCTTTTCGGACGTGACCGTTTACGGGGATGATCCGGTGGAAATGGCGAAAAAATGGGAATCACAGGGCGGAGAATTTCTGCATGTGGTCGATCTGGACGGCGCGCGGTACGGACAGGGAAAAAATGCAGAGCTGATCAGAAAAATCTGCATGGCTTTGCAGATACCGGTGCAGACCGGCGGCGGAATCCGGACAATGGAGGATATTGAAAGCCGGCTTTCCTGCGGTGTTTCGAGAGTGATTATCGGAACAAAGGCGGTCAGAGACGAGGATTTTGTCAAAGAGGCAGTGGAGCGCTTTGGAGAGAAAATTGTGATCGGCATTGACGCAAAGGACGGCTTTGCAGCAACCGAGGGCTGGGAGGAGGTCAGCGGTTTTCGTGCAGTGGAGCTGGCAAAGAAAATGTCTGCACTGGGTGTTTCCGGCTTTGTTTATACCGATATTGCAACGGACGGAACGCTTGCAGGTCCGAACGTTCCGGCAATGCGTGAAATGGCAGAGAGTGTTCCGGTGAACGTGATAGCCTCCGGCGGAATCGGAAGCTACGAGCATATCAGAGCCTTGCGACCGACAGGCGTTGAGGGTGTGATTGTCGGACGGGCATTATATACAGGAAATGTGTCTCTTAGCGAGGCAATCAGAATAGGAAAAGGGGAATAAGGAATGCTGAATTTTGATGAAAAAGGCTTGATTCCTGCGGTGGTGCAGAATGCAGGAACAAAAGAGGTTTTGATGGTTGCCTATATGAATGAGGAATCGCTTGCAAAAACGGTCGAATCCGGACATGCCGTCTTTTGGTCACGTTCGCGCCAGGAATTATGGGAAAAAGGAGCAACCTCTGGAAATTATATGAACGTGGAGGAAATCCGTGTGGATTGTGACGCAGATTGTCTACTTTTACTGGTTAATCCGGACGGACCCGCATGCCACACCGGGGCGCGCAGCTGCTTTTTCCGCAAGCTTGAAAACGGAGAGCTAAAGGAAATTGAAAAAGCAGATTCCTCTGACATTCTGCAAAGGCTCATGGAGGTTACACAGGATCGGAAGAAGAATCCGAAAGAGGGAAGCTATACAAACTACCTGTTCCAAAAGGGAGAGGACAAGATTTTAAAGAAGGTCGGCGAGGAGGCAGCAGAGGTTGTGATTGCCGGCAAGAACCGGAGTAAAAGTGAAATCAGCTATGAGACAGCCGATCTGATGTACCATCTGACTGTGATGCTTGCGGATAACGATATGACCTGGAACGACATTTTTGACGAGCTGGAACAACGCAGATAAAGGAGTAAAAGCATGCGATACGGTGTTATAGATATTGGATCAAATACGATTCGTGCCGTGGCATATGAATTTGAGAATCGCAAGGCAGTAAAGGTTGAGGACAAATTGGTTCGCTCTCATATCCCGGACGAAATCGAGGAGGAAAGGCTTACCCCGCAGGGACAAAGCCGGCTTGCGGTGGTATTAAATAAGCTGGTCTATCTTTTAAAGGAGGCTGGCTGCAAGGAAATCGGATGCTTTTCCACTGCCTCTTTAAGGGGAATCAAAAACCTTTCGGAGGTTCAGAAATTTCTTTATGAAATGGCAGGCGTGCAGTTAGATCCGCTGTCTGCGGTGCGTGAGGCGGAATATGATTTTGCGGCGCTGCGGGCAAGCGTTCCGGAGCATTGCGGGATCGGACTGGATTTAGGCGGAGGGAGCTGTCAGATTTTGCAGTTTGAACAGTCCCGGCTGGTACAGCTGCAATCCTTGGAGATTGGCTCTTACCGCATGAAATCAAGATTCGTGAAAAATGCTTTGCCGACACCGGAGGAGCGGGCGAAAATTTCGTTTTTTGTCCGGAATGAAATGATGGATGTGCATAATGTCTATGGAAGCAGATACCTTTATGCAATGGGCGGAACGGCAAAGGCGGCATTAAAGCTTTACCATGTTCTGAGCAATGCAAAACAGAAGGATTCTTTTTTAAGTGTTCAGCAGATGGAAAAGCTGATTGCGCTGGGAGATCACAATCCGGAGGACGTTTACCGCCGGCTGGAGGATATTTTAAAAAACCGGGCAGAAACCATCATCCCGGGACTCACCATTTTAAAAACGATCTGTGAATTTTTAGAAACAGACGGAGCATATGTTTTGCAATGCAGTATCCGGGAAGGCTATTTTATGAAAATGTGCGGAAATTAACAGAAAGCTGGGAAACGGATGAAAATTTCAACGAAAGGGCGCTATGCGGTCAGAATGCTTTTGGATCTTGCGGAGCATCAGCAGGATGGATATGTTGCCTTAAAGGAGATTGCCAAGCGTCAGGAAATTTCAAAAAAATATCTGGAGCAGATTGTGCCGATTTTAAATAAATCCGGCTTGCTGCAAACAAACCGCGGCTCGCAGGGCGGCTATCGGCTCAGTAAAAAGCCGGAGCAGTATACTGTCGGCGAGATTCTGCGGCTGACAGAGGGAAGCCTTGCGCCGGTTGCCTGTCTGGATCAGCCGGAAAACCTCTGCCCCCGGAGAGCGTCCTGCGCCACGCTTTTTGTCTGGCAGGGACTGTACCGGACGATTGAAGAATATTTGGATGGAATCACCTTGCAGGATATTATAGATCGTCAGAAAGACAGCTATGATTATATTATATAACAGAGCAGGAGACTTTTCGTCTCCTGCTCTGTTATTTTAAGATACTTTTTGCTTTTAAAATGGCAATAGCCGTTTTTGCATCGTGAATCTGATTGTTCATCACCATATCAACTAATTCGTCCAGATCATACATCAGAACGTCTAAAAATTCGTCCTCGTCCAAATGCTGTTTTACCGGGGTCAGGTCGGTAGCGAGATATAAATGAATCACTTCCCTGCAAAAACCGGGAGAAACATAATAATCTCCGATATGCTGCATGCTTTTCGCAGTGACGCCGGCTTCCTCGCCCAGCTCGCGGATGCCGCAGGAGAGGGGATCTTCTCCGTATTCCAGTTTTCCTGCCGGCACTTCTAACACGCTTTCATCAAAGGGGCGGCGATATTGACGAACCATGTATACCTGCCGGTTCTCGGTGACGGCAATTATGCCCACACCGCCCGGATGTCCGACTAATTCACGCGTTGCTGTCTTTCCGTTTGGCAGCTCCACCGTGTCTACCGAAACCCGGATCACCTTTCCGTCAAAAATTTCTTCTGTCTTTAAAGTTTTCTCTGTGTAGTCCATCTGATCAATCCTTTTTTTTCTTTATTGTACCGCAAAATCTTTAAAAGGTCAACTGTTTATTTGATTTTTTATATGTTCTTTTAAGACAAGATTGATGTATTGGGAAATAGAACGCTCATCATTTTCTGATAATTGCCTAATTTTTTCTA
>RQCD01000231.1 GCA_008668455.1 Clostridia bacterium | reverse complement strand
CACCAAGCCATGTCCGCGAACAGGCAGATTGTGCTGATTTGCAAATTCAACAATCTGATCTGCTCCTGCCCAGGAATATACATTCTCCGCCGGGTGAACATTGGTTGGCTTTAGCCGGTTTTCAGTTGTAAGCTCATTGAACTGACTTAAAATTAAGTCTTTATAAAAAATCAGGTCTCGCGGTTCTACTGCAACCGCAACCCGGAAATAATCCTCATGCACCTTTGCAAGTGACGGGATTTTTGAATAATCAAAGGCAGTTTTCTGTCCGCCTTGATAAAATTTTGCCTGATTCACTCTCGGCTCTTGTTCCGGCTTTAAATTCCATACTGTTTTTGTTCCTGTTTCAATATTTGGATATTCAATCCACTCAATATAAAACCGTCTGTCAAAATCGGTTTTAACTTCCCAGATAATTTCATCTGAAAATGACACATGCACTTCCACTGATAAATTTGCAAAGTGAAAGCCGCCATATTTTAAAACACAGCCATCCTCTGTTTTGCTGATTGTTTCTAAAGCTCCGTCAGAAGGCTTGATCAACTTGCTTTCTAAATTCTCATCCTTCATTTCTAACCGAAACAAAGGCATCTTTCCATACTCTTTTTGATTGACGTAAAACGAGGCAAGCATGCCCCGTTCTTCGTCAATGCTGATTTTGTAGTTGTTTTTGCAAAAGTTCAGCATTTTGTTCATTCCTCCATACAATTGTTCAGTGACACCTTTTATTGATTCAAATCCTCTAACGGAAACATCGGCTTAATTGTATTCACATTTTCAAACACAAAGTACCGGACATAATCGCCTTCTGCATATACATAATTCATAATCTCTGCTGTCAATGTTTTTTCTTCACCGATTCCGATTTCCTGCACAGCTGTAATCGCAGCAGTTTTCAGACTTCCGTCCTGTTCAAAAATTGCAGTAATAAATGCCGGTGTAACAGCGCTGCCGGAACGATTCCAGATTGTAGCCTCACCGCTTACCGTTCCGCTTGCAAGCCCGGAAACACTCCCGTTTACCTTTAATTCCAGCTTATTCAGCCTATAATTCTCTTTCCCGTAAATTTTAGCTCTGGTAAAGAAGAAATGCCACGCCGATTCAATATTTGGTTCAATTTTAACTGCAGTTGTTTCATCCGGGAAATAAGCTTTTACTGCAAATGCAGCCTTGTTTTCCGCTGCACCATCAACCTTTGTGATTGTTACGTCAATCGCTGAAACTGTCTCAAAAGTCGTGCCATCTGAGGAAGCCTTCAGAGAATTATAAATAGCTTTTTTCATCTTGTCCTCGCTCCAGTCAAAGGCGCTCCTTTCAAGTGTAAAACCTAATTCTGCATAGGTCAGAGTCTTTTTGTCGACGCGATAGGTTGCATAGGTATCAAGTCCATTTGAATATAACACATTCTGTGCCTTGCTCAAGCCAACTTCTGTCCAGGTTCCCCAACCAGATGCTGCAACACCCCAATTATTTGAGTCTGACATTTTTGAGGTATCACTGACCATATCATCAATCAAAAGATCATCATCTCCCTGCGCTTCTGCTCCATAGATTTTTACATCAATCAGGAAAAATTGCCAGGATGCCGCATTCGGAGCAATTTTCAGAGCCTTTACCGAAGACGGCAGCGTAATTTCCGCATCATAGGTTGCCTTTTTTTCTTCGTCTCCATAACTCAAAAAGCTTATAGCTATGTTATCTGCGTCAACCGCCGCAAAATTCTTGCCATCTGTGGAAGCACGCATTGCATTTTTTATCGCAGCGGTAATTGCATCTTCGCTCCAGCTGTACATACTTCGTTCTACACCAATCCGAATCTTTGCATTTACAAAAACCTTTCCCTTCCCGGATTGATATTCTGCGTATGTATTGACACTGTTTGTGTATAAGATATTTTTTTCTTCACTGCATTCAAAGTGTTTCCACGTACCCCAGCTTGCAAATGCGTAACCCCAATCATCCGATGCGGACATTTTGGAGGTATCTACAACAGGGTCATCCACCAGCAGCTGCGTCTCGGCGGTTTCTGCCAAAGCAGCGATTGCGGCAACCTGTGCGCTCATAACAAGCGCAAGCAATACGGCATTCAATTTTTTAAAAATCTTTTTCATACCAATAACTCCTTCCTTTTTTCAATTGTTTTAGAGGAATGTTTATATAAAACGTATTCCGTTTTATTCAATTGTAACTGCATGTAACAGCGGATGAATTTCATTTAAGCTTTGAAAAAGCACGCACTTGATCCAATCATCCGATACATAGGTATAATGATTTATCGAGGCTGTAAATATCATATTTCCTGAACTGTCAGAAGTTTTTTCTGCCTGAGAACAAGCTTTTAGTCTTCCATTTGCATCATAAACCGCCATTACCATTACCGGACTGATCATACTGTCTCCGCTCTGCTTTACGATCCATTCTGTCGAAACTGTTCCGCTTGCAAGCTGGTTTGCATCCTCTCCGTTTACTTTAAGCTTCACACTGTCTGTCCAAAAATCTTTTGGCGTCTGATCGATTCCGAAAAGCTTCACTCCAGTCAGAAAAAATGCCCACGCAGCGTCTACTCTCGGCATAATTTTAAAATGAGTCGTCTCGGGCGGGAGCTGAAGCACAACCGAATACAGATATTTTTTATCTTCATCTGCAAGGATTGGATCGGATATGGAAATATCCGACCGATTCACTCTTCTGAAATCAACGCCGTTGCTTGAAATCAGAAAAGCGTTTTGAATCATTTCCAGCATCGCTTCATGATTCCACTGAAAGACGCTTCTCTCAAGCGCAAGCGAAACCTCGGCGCTTGTAAAATGCTTTCCTTCCTTGGTGTAAACCGCATAGGTTTCTTTTCCGTTTGCATAGTAGATATCCTGCGGATTTTCCACACCCACCATGTTGTAGTATGCCCAGCCGATCGGCGCAATGCCCCAGTCCTGATGATCTGACATATTGCTTGTATCTGCAACCTTGTCGCTGATTAAAAGTCCCGGTCCGGAGGTTGTTGTTGTCAAGCTTACATTGCTCAAATATTTATACTGCTCCAGATCAATTTTTATATACCTTGCAGAGTCCGGAATCTCTGAAACCGTACCGCGGACATGCTGCATGCTTGAATTACCGGAATAAAGCGCCTCATAATCAACTGAAAGCTGACTGTAGCTAACATCATCCCCGGAATAATACACAGAAAACCAGCTGCCAAAGGTCGGCGTATACATTTCAAACGAAAATGTATCTGCATGAAACCCGTCCGGAATTTTATAAACAATTTCTCCGTTCCCGAACGTTGCGCTCTCGCCCCAGAACCGTAACGACCGCGCCACATTTTCATCTCCGTCAAAGGAGGACGGTTTATTTTCAAGCATACATTTTGTTGCACGGTACACCTTTCTGAAATCCTCTAAGCTGTCTGTCACCGTATAGTATAAATTCCGCTGCAAAACTGTGTAATAGGTAAAGCAATCTGTTTTTGTGCCGTTATCATCCGTCACTTCAAGAATGTAGTCCGGCGACAAGCCGGTATTGTACATCGTATCGGTATTTAAAGACAATTCAATACTGTATTCACCTCCACCCGATACCGTTTGGGATGCAATTTTTGATTTGATACCGAAATTGCTGAACAAAGAAGCGGTGACATCGCCTGCTGCCGTACCCTTAATTTTTATAACATCCCTTTGATCGTCAATGGTATAATTGTTGTTTCGGATTCGCGCCGGCATAGTTCTGCCATCCCATCTGGGCAGCTCACCCTTTGTGTCGATCACACGCTCGTACGCCGGAAGCGGCACTGCCAGATCGTCAAACAAATTGGCAAAGTTGTTATTTCTTCCGTCCACAAGCGTATTTGTCCAGCTTTCCCTGGTGGTGATGTTCCACAAATCCACCGCCTCAATCCGGTCTGCGTGTTTCCGATAGATATCGAACATAGACGCATACTTTCTGGCAACCAGTTCCTTTAGCTCCTCATTCATATAATCCGGATAAATTGTGGTAGTATCCTGTGATTCGTATGCACGCACATCCAGCTCTGTGATATAGAGTTTCAGTCCCGGAATTTGTTCAAACAGCGTTAAGGCTGCGTCAATATCCGCCGTAT